>NZ_JAVREM010000056.1:0-42702 GCF_031845425.1 Streptomyces millisiae | reverse complement strand
CGAGTGATCAAACGCAAGATGTCCAACTGGCCGCTCAAACGGGCCGAGCATCGCAACCAGACACCACCCCCACCGGACACCATCACCATCACCCAGCGAGACACAACTACCTAAGTCACCGGCATTGGGCTTAGGCCGCCCCGTCCCGGAGGCCGGCGACGGCCGCGGCCATCCGCTGGACCGTCCCGCCGGCTCAGGTCCCGCGACCCGTCAGGGCTCGGTCGTCGAGACCACGAACAGCCGGGGGCGCTCCTCGCGGGTGAGGTCGACGGTGACGGACACCTCAGGTTCGGCGCCGGACTGGTGGATCACGGTGCCGGCGAACACCCGGGACGGGTCGTCGAAGTTCCAGCCGACCGTGTCCGCCTCGGCGCGGCTGATGGTGACGCCCTCCTCCAGATCGCCGTAGTCGGCGCCCAACTCCTCGAGGAAGCCACTCAGCTGCCCCGGCGAACACCGGAACTCGACATACATGGTGCTCCGCTCCCACGAGTTGGTCTCGTAGTAGCCGACGTAGGCCGCGCCCTCCGGGATGGGGATGTCGTAGATCCGGCGGCTGACCTTGCTCGGCCACTCGTAGATCAGCGCCCGCGCCGACGCCGTGCGCGCCTTGTCCTCGCCGCTGTCCCGGCTCTGGTAGGCGGAGAGCGCCAGATAGCCGGCCGGGATGGCGATCAGCAGGAAGACGGTGACGAACGCGAGCCAGCGGTGGCGGGGCCGGTGCGGCGGTCGCTGGGGGCCGGCGGGCGCGGTGGTGGGGGTGACGGTGCTGGTCATGGTCTGGCCGTCCGTCCCCTCGGGGTGAGCAGGTCGAAACCGGTGCGGTGGTGCACCCGCTCGGCGCGCGCCGCGCGGCGGCGGTTGGCACGGCGGAAGCGGCGGGCGACCAGCCGGGCCAGGTCGGCGGCGCCGACCATGCCGGCCTCGGCGCCCAGCTCGGCCCGGACGATCTTCGCCTCGGGGCGGTAGCCGCGGCCGGTCAGCTGGCGCCTGAACGCCTCCCTGGCCGGCCGGATCAGCAGGTCGTCGGCGTCGCTGACGCCGCCGCCGATCACGAAGCAGGCCGGGTCGAGCGCGGCGGCCAGGTTGGCGATGCCGACGCCGAGCCAGCGGCCGACGTCCTCCAGCAGCTCGACGCACATGGCGTCGCCCTCCCGGGCCAGGTCGCTGATCAGCGGCCCCGTGATGTCGGCGATCTGGCCGTCCACCCGGTCCAGGGTGCGCTGGGCCACCGGCGAGTCGGCGGCGGCCAGCTCGCGGGCCTCGCGCACCAGCGCGTTGCCCGAGCTGTACTGCTCCCAGCAGCCGCGGTTGCCGCACGGGCAGCGGTGGCCGCCGGGCACCACCTGCATGTGGCCGAACTCCCCGGCCACCCCGTAGGCGCCGCGCTTGACCTTGCCGCCCTCCAGTATGGCGCCGCCGATCCCGGTGCCAAGCGTGATCATGACCAGGTGGTCGGCGCCCCGGCCGGCGCCGAACCGCCACTCGCCCCAGGCGGCGGCGTTGGCGTCGTTGTCCACCAGGACCGGCACCGCCAGCCGGGCGGCGAGGGCGTCGCGCAGCGGCTCGTTGCGCCAGGCCAGGTGGGGGGCGAAGAGCACCCGGGAGCGGTCGGCGTCCACCCAGCCGGCGGCGCCGATGCCGACGGCGTGCACGTCGTGCCGGTCGGAGAGGTCGAGGACCAGCTCGGCGATGGTGTCCTCCACCACCTTGGGGCTCTTCGACTTGTCCGGGGTCTCGGCGCGCAGCCGCTCGAGCACCGTGCCGTCGGCGTCCACCACCCCCGCCATCACCTTGGTGCCGCCGATGTCGATGCCCACCGTCGGCACCCGGGGGGCCGAGGCGGGCGAGCGGCGCTCACGCGTGGCGATGGCGCGCTGCACGGTCGTCCGCGCCGTCCGGCGGTTCACTCGCTCACGGTAGGTACTCATCGGCTCGATTGTGCCTCACGCCGCTGACGGGCCGCCCTCCGGCGCCGGTCTTCCGGTCGGCCGCCGTGGCGGCCGGCCGCGGCGCCGGTGGCGCCGGGCCGGGTGAGCGGCTGCGGCTCGGGGCGGCGGCCGGCGCACGGCTCGAAGGCGTCGGCGCGGCGGTCGGCGAAGGCTCAGCCCGGCGGCTCGTCGCGCGGGTCGGGGAGGGAGCGCAGCAGGCCGCGGGTGTAGGGGTGCGCGGCGCCGCGCGCGATGCGGGCGGTGGGCGCGTGCTCCACGACGCGCCCGGCGTACATCACGGCGAGCCGGTCGCTGAGTTCGAGCAGCGGGGTGAGGTCGTGGGTGACGAGGACGACGCTGACGCCGAACCGGTCGCGCAGTCCGACGATCTCGTCCAGGATCTCGCGCTGGGCGACGACGTCGAGGGCGCTGGTCGGCTCGTCCATGATGACGACCTCGGGGTCGAGGGCGAGGGCCATGGCGATGACGACGCGCTGCCGCGTGCCGCCGGACAGCTCGTGCGGGTGGCCGCGCGCCAGCTCCGGGTCGACGCCGACGGCGGCCAGCAGCTCGCGGGCGCGCTCCCGGCGTTCACCGGCGGCCATCCGGGGGCGGTGGGCGCGGAAGATGTCGTCGAACTGCCTGCCGACGGTGGTGACGGGGTTGAGGGCGTTCATGGCGCTCTGGAAGACCATGGAGAGCCGGTTCCGGCGGAAGGCGCGCAGCTCCTCGCCACGCAGCGCGGTGAGGTCGGTCTCGACCGCGTCCCGGCCGTGGAAGGTGACCCGGCCGCGGGTGAGCCTGGCGGGCGGGCGCAGCATCCGGCCGATGGCGTGGGCGAGGGTGGACTTGCCGCATCCCGGCTCGCCGGCGATGCCGAGGATCTCGCCGCGGCGCAGTTCGAGGCTGACGTCGCGGACGGCGTGCAGCGGGCGTTCGCCGTCGTAGACGACGTCGAGGTGCTCGGCGCGCAGCACGACGTCGGTCGCCGGGGCGGCCGTCGGGGCGGCGGCGGCGAACGCCCGGCGGGCCCCTACGATGCTCGGTACGGTCATGGGACTCCCCGATGCTCGGCTGGCCTTGCTCGGCTGGCTCGTGCCGCGCGGCGCGCGTGGAAGGGGGGTGCGGCGCGGCCTGAAGGTGGGGCGGGTGGATCTGGTGGCGCGTGGATCTGACGACGGATCTGAGACGGCGCGTTGTGGCAGGAAATTAAGGCCGCCGATTACCGGGTGTCAATGCCCCTCGGCGTCCCGTCACGGTTTATCCGCACGCCGAGCTGAACCGGATTAGTGGACGGCCTGGTGAATACCGTTCCGGAGCAGGGGATGTGGAGATGGTGAAACGTCCCACCATGCAGGACATAGCGCGGCGGGCCGGCGTCACCAAGGCCGCCGTGTCCTTCGCGCTCAACGGCAGGCCCGGGGTGTCCGAGCCGACCAGGCGGCGGATCCTGGCCATCGCGGACGAGCTCGGCTGGCAGCCGAGCAGCGCCGCCCGTGCCCTCTCCGACGGCCGGGCCGGCAGCTTCGGCCTCGTCATCGACCGGCCGGCCCGCACGCTGGGCCTCGAACCGTTCTTCATGCAGCTGATCTCCGGCATCCAGGCCGAACTGGTCCGCCACACCACGCCGTTGCTACTCACCATGGCCGAGGACCAGGCCGCCGAGATCGCCCTCTACCGGGACTGGTGGGCGCGGCGCCTGGTGGACGGGGTGTTCGTCGTCGACCTGCAGCTGGGCGACGCGCGGGTGCCGGTGCTGGAGGAGCTCGGCATGCCGGCCGTGGTGCTGGGCGCGCCGCTGGGCACCGGCTCGCTGCCCGCCGTGTGGAGCGACGAGGCGGCGGCGGTGGCCACGGTCGTCTCCCACCTGCGGCAGCTCGGGCACCGGCGGATCGCCCGGGTGGCGGGGCCCGCGCGCCTGCGGCACACCTGGGTCCGCACCACGGCGTTCGAGCGGGCCACGCGGGGCGCGGGGATGGCGGGCCGCACCGTGGAGACCGACTACAGCGGCGAGCGTGGCGCGGCCGCCACCGCCGAGCTGCTGCGCGACGCCGCCCCCGCCACGCGGCCCACCGCGATCCTCTACGACAACGACGTGATGGCCCTGTCCGGCCTCACGGCCGCGCGGGGCCTGGGGCTCGCGGTGCCGGCCGACCTGTCGATCGTGGCCTGGGACGATTCGGCGCTGTGCGAACTGGTCGACCCGCCGCTGACCGCGCTCAGCCGGGACATCCGCGGCTACGGCGCGCACGCGGCGCGCCGCCTGCGGGAGGCGGCCGGCGGCGCCCCGGTGGGCGACCTCCAGGACGCGGCGCCCTCCCTGACGCTGCGCCGCTCGACGGGGCCGGCACCCGACACGCTCGGCGGGTGAACCGGTTCAGCTCGGGCAGGGCGAAAAGGAACGAAGGGCGTGCTGTGAACGACGAGGAATACCGAATCCTGGGCGCGACCGACATCGCCACCGCGGTGTGTTCCGGCGAACTCCGGGCGGTCGACGTGGTCGCCGCCGCGCTGCGGCGGATCGCCGAACTCGACGGCGGGCTGAGGGCGTTCACCGAGGTGTGGCGGGAGGCCGCGCTGGCGGACGCCCGGGCCGTCGACGCGGCGGTGCGGCGCGGCGGTCGGCCGCCGCTGGCCGGGGTGCCGATCGCGGTGAAGGCCACGGAGGGGCGCGGGTCCGAGCAGAGCCGGCGGCTGGTGGCGGCCGGCTGCGTGCCGGTGGGCGCTACCGCCGTGCCAGGGCCCGGCACCCCGTGGCGGACCTGGGGCGTGACGGGCCGTGGGCGGACGCGTAACCCGTGGCTGCCGGACCGCTCCCCCGGCGGCTCGTCGGCCGGCTCGGCGGTGGCCGTCGCCGCCGGCATGGTGCCGCTGGCCACCGGCAGCGACGGCGCCGGCTCGGTCCGGATCCCGGCCGCCTGGTGCGGCGTCATCGGCCTCAAGCCGACCAACGGCCGCTTGCCGGCCCGCGACCGCGCGGGGCTCAATGTCGGCGGCCCGCTGGCCCGGCGGGCCGCCGACGCCGCGGCCTGGCTGCGGGCGGTGGCGGGCCCGGTGCCGCCGGCCGCCGACCGCCCGGCGCGGGTCGTCTGGTCACCGGCTCTCGGCTTCGCCGACCCCGACCCGGCGGTGGCGGAGGTGGCGCACGCCGCGCTCCGCGGGCTTCCGGGTCTTGTCCCCGTCGAGGTGCCGGTGCGGCTGCGCGACCCGGGTCCGGCCTGGGCCGCCCTGCGCGCCGGCGGCGGCGACCGTGCCCTCAACGACGCGGCGCTCGCCTCGTTGTTCGCCGCCGTCGACCTGCTGGCCACCCCCACCACGCCCAACCGGCCCCACGGCCACCACGGCCCGGGGCCTGTCGTGTCGGCGGCCCTGACCTGGGCGTTCAACCTCAGCGGCCACCCCGCGGTCACCCTGCCCGCCGGCCGCACGCCGGACGGCGCGCCGGTCGGGCTCCAGCTGGTCGCGCGCCACGGCGAGGAGGCGTTGTTGCTCACGCTGGCGCGAGACGCCCCGCCGCTCCCCTGCCCGCCCCGGCCAGCCCTCCGTTGAGCGCGGGCCCGGTCGTCCTCGGGCTCACTCCCCCAGGCGGCGCAGGGTCCGCATGGCCTCGCGCTCCAGCCGGGCGAGGTCGGTCAGGACGGCGCCCGCCCGTTCGAGGTAGTCGGCGTCGCCCGTCTCGCCGGCCCGGGTGATCAGGGTCGCGACCTCCGTCCACCCGGTGGCCGCCTCGGCGTACCGCCGGTGGCCGGCGCGCAGGTGTCGGTCGTCGAGCAGGTGGGCGCACTCGGCGAGGAAGTCGCGGTAGAGGTTGCGGAACAGGGCGCCGCCGGTGCCGGCCCGCTCCATCAGTCGGGCGGCCCCCGGCAGGTCCCGCGCCGGGTCCTCGGCGCGCTGGAGCCAGGTCCGCACCAGCCGGCCGGCCTTCTCGACGCCGCGGTGGCCGAGGTTGGCGATGGGCGGGTCGAGGAAGGCGTCGGCGCAGGCGGTGACGGCGGGGACGATCCGGTCCCGGGGCGCGGGCGCGTCCGGGGGGACGGTGAGGGTGAAGGACCGGTGCCTGGCGGTCATCGGGCCGCGTGCCGCCCTGGCCCTGGCGAGGCTGGTCAGGCTGGTGGTGACCGCCCCGCCCTGCTGCTCGGTGTCGACCAGCCGGGCGTCGTGCTCGTCGTAGCCGTACATGGCGACGACATGGCCGCCGAAGTGCGCCTTCGAGGTGAAGTACGCCAGGTGGTGGCTGTCGAGCTGGAGTCCGACGGGGCGACCGGCGTCGATGGGCGCCGCCACGTTCTCCCAGGCCCTGCGGGGCGAGGTGGTCTCCCTGACGACGAGGTCGAGACCGAGCCTGGCGGCCAGGTTCCTGGTGAGCTCGAACGGCCTGACCCGTCCGCCGAGGAAGGGGAAGCCCATGTTCCTGGCGTCCCAGTAGACGAACGACAGGCCGGAGCCGAGGCCGAAGAGCATGGGCTCGGACAGGTCGAGCCCCTGGTGCCGCAGCAGCACCCCGAGGGTCGTGGTCTCGCAGTGCTGCCCGCCGCGGGCGTCGACGTCCCGCACCGTGGTCATGCCGTGCTCTCCTGGACGGGGATGGTCAGTCGGGTCATGAACTCCTCCTGCGGTGCCTCGCCGGGGCCGACGAGGTAGGTCTCCCGCACGGGCGCCAACGGGCGCAGCCCGCGCTCGTGCACGGCGGCGAAGAGCGCGTGATAGGCCAGCGGCAGTTGGGCGTAGGGCCCGACGTGCACGGTCTCGGCGACGGGCCCGCCCGGCAGCGCCTCGAACTCCAGGCCGGGGGCGCCCTGCCCGTGCGGCGTCCGCGCTCCGACGGCGATCGCCGTCCGCTCACCCAGGTCGAGCGGGTAGAGCGCGCACAGCGGCGGCTCCCAGGCGATCCCCGTCTCGCCCAGCACGGTCAGCAGCCGGCCCAGGCACTCCCCGACCGTCCGCCCGATCTCGGCCGGGCCGCAGACCGCGCGCACCACCGCAAGACCACGCTCCGGCTCCCTGCCCAGCGTCACCTCGTAGCCGGGCAGGCCGCCCTCCGCCAGCCGCTCCAGCATCCCGAGCCGCGCCTGGTCCCGGCTGATCCGCTCGGCCAGCCGGTCCCGCTCGGCGCGCAGGATCTCCGCCCGGTGCCCGGGCTCGGCGGCCAGGGCCCTGGCGATCACGGCCAGCGGCAGGTCCATCTCGCGCAGCAGGGCGATGGTCAGGGCGTCGCGGGCCTGTTCCGGCGCGTAGTAGCGGTAGCCGGAGCCGGGGTCCACCAGGGCCGGGGTCAGCAGCCCCGTCTCGTCGTAGTGCCGCAGCTGCTTGACGCTGAGCCGGCACAGGCGGGCGAAGCGCCCGATGGTGAGCAGTTCGTCGTGCACGCCCTCATGGTGGACCCTCCCCCCGTGGGAGGGTCCACCGCCGGCTCAGCTGGGCACCCGGCGGCCGATGAGTTCGGGAGGCGGCGCGGGTCTGTCCCTTTCGACGGCATGGGTGGCGGGCGAAGGGTGGAGCGATGGCCGGGCTGCGGGAGATCCTGGGGCGGCGGGTGGCGGACGGTGCGCTGCCGGCCGCGGTGGCGTTGGTGGCCGGCGGCGACCACGTGGAGGTCGCGGCGGCGGGCCCGGTGGGCCGGGACAGCGTCTTCCGAATCGCCTCGTTGACCAAACCCGTCACGGCCGCGGCCGTGCTGGCGCTGGTGGACGAGGGGCGGATCGGCCTGGCGGATCCGGTCGGGCGGTGGCTGCCGGAGTTGGCGGCGCCCGACGTGGTGCGGCATCCGGCCGCGCCGGTGACGGACGTGGTGCCGGCCGAGCGGGCCATCACGGTCGAGGACCTGCTCAGCTCGCGGGCCGGCTACGGCTTCCCGGCGGACTTCTCGCTGCCCGCCGCCCGGCTGTTGTTCGAGGGCGTGCAGAGCCATCCGTTGGAGCCGCAGTTCCGCGCCGCGCCGGACGAGTGGCTGGCGGAGCTGGCCCGCGTTCCGCTGCTGCACCAGCCGGGCGAGTCCTGGCTGTACAACACCTGCTCCGACCTGCAGGGCCTGCTGGTGGAAAGGGTCACCGGCCGGCCGCTGCCCGAGTTCCTGGCCGAGCGGTTCTTCGAACCGCTGGGGATGGTGGACACCGGCTTCGCGGTGCCGGCCGGGAAGCTGGGCCGTTTCACCACGCTGTACCGGCCGCTTGCCGGGGGAGGGCTGGAAGTGGCCGACGAGCCGGGCGGTCAGTGGAGCCGGCCGCCGGCCTTCCCGTCCGGGGCCGGCGGCCTGGTGTCGACGGTGGACGACCTGCTGGCGTTCGCGCGGCTGCTGCTGGACGGCGGCCGCGGGCTGCTGTCGGCGGAGTCGGTGCGGCGGATGACCACCGACCAGCTCACCGCGGAGCAGCGGGAGGCGGGCCGGCTCTTCCTCGAAGGCCAGGGCTGGGGCTACGGCGGCTCGGTCGACGTGGCGGTCGTCGATCCGTGGAACGTGCCGGGGCGCTACGGCTGGGTCGGCGGCAGCGGGACGGCGGCGCACCTGGTGCCGGCCACCCGCGGCGTCGCGATCCTGCTGACCCAGGTGTGCATGACGGGGCCGACGCCGCCGCCGCTGATGCGGGAGTTCTGGCGGTACGCGGCGGGGGTCACCAGCGGATCGGGAGATGGAGCGGGCCGCGGATGAGGATCCCGGGGTGCCAGGGCACGGCGGCGGGGTCGGCGTCGAGGGCCAGGTCCGGGGCGCGTTCCAGCAGGGCGCGCAGCGCGATCCGCCCTTCGAGGCGGGCCAGCGGGGCGCCCAGGCAGTAGTGGATGCCGTGGCCGAAGGCCAGGTGGCCGCCGGTGTCGCGGCGGATGTCGAAGCGGTTCGGGTCGGGGAAGCGGGCCGGGTCGCGGTCGGCGTCGGCGAGGGCGGGGAGGACGAGGTCGCGGCGCGGGATGACGACGCCGCCGAGCTCGATGTCCTCGGCGGCGAAGCGGACGGTGGGCGTCGGCACCGGGCCGTCGTAGCGCAGGATCTCCTCGACGGCGTTGTCCAGCAGCGACCAGTCGGCGCGCAGCGCGGCCAGCTGCTCGGGGTGGTTGAGCAGCGCCAGCACCCCGTTGCTGATCAGGCCGACCGTGGTCTCGTGGCCGGCGATGAGCAACAGCCAGCACATGCCGAGGAGTTCCTCCTGCGAGAGCTGGTCGCCCGCGCCGTCGGCGGTGCCGAGCAGCGCGCTCAGCAGGTCGTCGCCCGGCTGCTGGCGCTTGGCGGCCAGCAGGCCGATCAGGTACTCGGTCATCGCGGCCAGGGTCGCCTCCGCCTCGTCCATCGCGGCGGCGCCGGTCATCACCTGCGACCAGCGGCGGAAGCGGTCCCGGTCCAGGTAGGGGACGCCGAGGAGTTCGCAGATCACGGTGATCGGCAGCGGGAAGGAGAAGGCGGAGACCAGGTCCGCGCGCCGGTCGGGGGCGGCCAGCATCGCGTCGAGCAGTTCGTCGGTGAGCTGCCGCACGCGCGGCGCGAGGGCCGCGACCCGGCCCGGGGTGAACTCGCGGGAGACCAGGCGGCGCAGCCGGGTGTGGTCGGGCGGATCGGTGATCAGCAGGTGCGGGCCCGGCGCGATCCGTTCGATGTCGGTCTCGTCGACGCCGGTCGGGTAGGCCTTGACCAGGCGCGGGTCGGTGAGCGCGGCCCGGGCCTCGGCGTGGCCGACGATCAGCCAGGCCGGGTAGTCGCCCGGCAGGCGGACGCGGTGCACCGGGCCGCGCTCGCGCATCGCCGCGAAGTAGCGGTAGGGGTCGCGCGTGAAGTCCTCGCCGGCCGCCAGCAGATCGACCACGTCCATGCCGCCCCCAGGTTCGCCGGATGGGTCCTCGCCCCCGGGGTCGATGCTACGAGGGGGGCCGGCGGTCCGGTCAACACCGCCTCGGGCGGGGCCGGAAGCGGCGGGCGGCGGCGCCG
This sequence comes from Streptomyces millisiae, assembly GCF_031845425.1. Lineage (NCBI taxonomy): Bacteria > Bacillati > Actinomycetota > Actinomycetes > Kitasatosporales > Streptomycetaceae > Streptomyces > Streptomyces millisiae. The sequence continues at coordinate 32,862 of NZ_JAVREM010000056.1, read as the reverse complement.
GGTCCGTGTGGGGTGCGGTCCCGGCGCCGCCGGTGGGGGGACGCGGTCAGGTGGTGGGGGGGGACGGCTCAGCAGCCGTGGTCGATCAGGTCGAACGAGGCGTAGTGGTCGGCGGTGTAGTAGTCCTCCTGGTAGGAGTCGCCGGTGACGACGCGGCGGGCGCCGCGGGTCGGGCTGCCGGGCGTCTCCACCGTGTACTCGTGGTAGTAGCCGGTGGGTTGCGAGGGGAGCAGGCCCTCGCGGTTGTAGAAGGTGCCGCCGTCCTGGGGGTAGGGGAAGGGGCCGCCCTGTTCGATCAGGTCGAGGGTGTCGTGGGCCTGGGAGGGGAGGTCCGAGTAGCAGACGTCGCCGTAGGCGAGCGCGGCGGCGGAGCCGGTGGGAGCGAGGGTGGGGGTGGGGGTGCTGGCGGTGGCCGGGGCGCCGACGAGGAAGGTCAGCAGCAGGGCGCCGAGGGCGCCGGCCCGGACGGACCTGGCGCGGAGCCCGGTCGCACGCAAGTTCATGCCCATGCCAATCAGTGTGACGCGCGTAGCGCGTCGGCCGTCAACCACGCCTCGCCGATATTTCCCAGGAGTTCACACGGCCGGGCGCGGCTTCACGCGTCCCCCGCAGCCGGAAGGCGGTCCGCCAGTTCCGACGGCGGCCGCGCCGCCGGCCATTACCTCCCACGTCATCGACGACCGGCCCGCGGCGGGCGAGGGTTGGGTCAACCGGAACCCACCCCCCGAGGGAGCTGATGACCGATGTCCGCACTCGCCTTCACCACCACGCCCGCCACGCCCGAGCTGAGGCTGCGCCGTTGGCTGGCGCTCGACGCCGTCGTCACGGGCGGCAACGCGCTGGCGTACCTCGCCGCCGCGGGCCCGGTCGGGCGGCTGCTCGGCTTGGACACCGCGCTGATCGCCGGAGTGGGAGCGTTCCTGCTGCTGTTCGCGGCCGGGGTCGGGTGGCTGGCGAGCCGGCCGGAGCCGCCGGTGACCGCGGTGCGGTGCGTCATCGAGGCGAACGCCGCCTGGGCGGTGACCAGCCTCGCCGCTGTGGTCCTGTGGCTGGGGCCGAGCACCGCCGGTGCCGTGTGGATCCCGGCGCAGGCCCTGGTGGTGGCCGCTCTCGCGGCGGCCCAGTACGCGGCGCTGCGGGCCGTGCCGCGCTGATTCGCCGCCCGCGTGCCCCCGGCCGCGCGGCTACCCGGCCAGCTCCGCCAGGTGCCGCGCGGTCGCCGCGTCGGCCGGCAGGAAGGTCTCCAGGGCCAGCTCGGAGACCGTCACGTCGACCGGGGTGTTGAACGTGGCGATGGTGGAGAGGAACGACAGCCGTCGGCCGTTGATCCGGACGATCAACGGCAGGGCGGCCAGGCCGTGCTCGCCTGCCCGCTCGTCGCCGCCGGGCGGCGCGGGGTAGGCCGCGACCTCCTCGTACAGGGCGCGCAGCGGCTCGGAGCGGAGCAGGGCCAGCTGACGGCGCATCTGGTCCAGCAGATGGCCGCGCCACTCCTGGAAGTTGAGGATCCGGGGGGCGAGTCCGCGCGGGTGCAGCGTGATCCGCATCGCGTTGGGCGGCTGGGCGAGCAGCTCGGGGGCGACGCCGTCGAGCAGCAGCGAGGCGCCGCGGTTGGCCCCCCACACCCGGTAGGTGCCGTCCAGAACGAGCGCCGGGTAGGGGTCGTAGCCGGTGAGCAGCCGGTCCAGGCCCAGCCGCACCACCTCGAGCGCCGGGGAGTCGAACGAGGACTCCGGGTACTCCGGCGCGTGACCGGCGGCGACGAGCAGGGCGTTGCGCTCCCGCACGGGGACGTCCAGGTGCTCGGCGAGCCGCAGCACCATCTCCCGGCTGGGCCGGGTCTTGCCCGTCTCGACGAAGCTGATGTGCCGGGCGGAGGAGTCGGCGCGCAGCGCCAGGTCCAGCTGGCTGACCCCGGCCCGCTGGCGCCACTCCCGCAGCATGGGGCCGACGCCGGTGGCGGCGGTCGTGGGGGCGGCGCTGGGCATGCCGCGAGCGTAACCCCGGGGTGAGGGGGCGCACCACCTCGGGGAACGTGCCGGGCGGCGGGGAAGGTCCGGTCAGCGCGTCAGTCCGTCAGTTCGCGGTAGCGGGCCGCGAGTCGGCGGGCGCCGGCCTCGGTGAGCGAGCCGTGCAGCCGCAGCCTCGCCACCCCGCCGTCGGGGTGGACGTCCAGCCTGGCGTGGGTGGCCGGGCCGGCGTCGGGCAGCACCAGGCGGTGCACCGCGTCGGGCCGGAGCGGGGTGCCGCGCAGCACGGTGCGCCACGCCGCGCCCGGCGTGTCGGCGTCGAGCAGCGAGAGGGTGGCCCAACCGGGGGCGTTGCCCTTGTAGTTGCCGGTGTCGATCTCCACGGCGCGGATCACGCCCTGCCCGGCGAGCCGCAGCCGCAGCCAGTCGTGGCCGTGGTCGCGGCGCCTGCGGGTCTCCCAGCCCTCGTGCATCTCCCGGGAGCGGCCGGGGTGGATGACGTGCGCGGGCGGCGAGTAGAAGCGGTCCGAGGCGTCCTCGGCGGCGCCGCCGTGCTCCAGGGCCGCGAGGTCGAAGGTGCCGAGCGCGGCCAGCCAGGCCGGGTCGGCCACCGGCTCGCCGTGCGCCCGCAGCCTGGCCACGCCGCCGTCCGGGTACTGGCTGAGCCGCAGGTGGGTGAAGCGCCGCTCGACGCCGTGGACGGGGAAGGCGTTGGCGGCGTGGCCGCCGACCGGGGTGCGGGGCAGCAGTTCGGTCCAGCCGCCCGCGCCGGCCGGGTCGGCCGTCGCCTCGACGCGGACCGCGGCCGGGTGGTTGCCCCGGAAGTGGGCGGTGTCCACGACGAGTCCGCGGACGACGCCGGGGACGCCGAGCCGGACGACGGCCCAGTCGTGGTCGTCCTCCGCCGGGTGCGGGGCGTCGGCCGAGGCGCCGCGCCGGCGGCGGGTCTCCCAGCCGTCCATGACCTTGCCCTTGTGGCCGTAGGCGGCGGGGTCGAAGTGGGCGGGCTCGGGGCGGACCAGGTTCTCGCGCTCCGCGAAGAACTCGTCGCTCGCGGCGGTGACGGAGCCGCCGAGCCGGCGGTCGGCGAGGTCGGGCAGGTGGGCGAAGGGCAGGTCGCCGGGCGCCGGGGCACGGTAGTCGGCGTAGGGGTCGCCGCCCGCGTAGGGGCGGGCCTGGCCGGTGAAGTCGGTGCCGGTGAACCCGGTGCCGGTGGGCGGGCCGCCGGGCGACGGGGTGGGGGCGCTCATGCGGCGGGTCCTCTCGTGAGCAGCCGGCCGGCGGCGGGCCCGGTGACGCGGCCGTCCTCCGCGATCAGCCGGCCGCGCAGCCAGGTGGCGCGGACCACCCCGTGCAGGGTGCGGCCGGCGTAGGCGGTGACGGGGTTGCGGTGGTGGAGGGCGGCCGGGTCGACGGTGAAGGTGGCCTCGGGGTCGAGGACGGTCAGGTCGGCGTCCATGCCGGGCGCGATGGCGCCCTTCTGGGCGAGGCCGGCGAGCCGGGCGGGTCCGGTGGCCATCCAGCGGACGACGTCGGCGAGCCGGTGGCCACGGGCGCGGGCGGCGGTCCAGACGGCGGGCAGCCCGAGTTGGAGGGAGGAGATGCCGCCCCAGGCGGCCCCGAAGTCGGGGACCTTGAGGTCGGCGGTGCAGGGCGAGTGGTCGGAGACGACGCAGTCCAGGGTGCCGGCGGCGAGCCCGGCCCAGAGCGCGTCCTGGTTGGCGGCCTCCCTGATGGGCGGGCAGCACTTGAACTCGGTGGCGCCGTCCGGGACCTCCTCGGCGGTCAGGGTGAGGAAGTGCGGGCAGGTCTCGGCGCTGATCCGGACGCCGTCGGCCCTGGCCTCGGCGATCAGCGGGAGCGCGGCCGCGGTGGAGAGGTGGAGCACGTGGACGCGGGTGCCGAACCGCCGGGCGAGGGCGATCAGGCGGCGGATCGCGTCGAGTTCGGCGGCGGGCGGCCGGGAGGCGAGGAAGTCGGCGTAGGCGCGGCTGCCGGTCGGGTCGGGGGCCTCGGCGAGCCGTGCCGGGTCCTCGGCGTGCGCGATCAGCAGGCCGTCGAAGGCGGCGATCTCGGCCATGGCGGCGGCCAGCCGCTCGGCGTCGAGCTCGGGGAACTCGTCGACCCCGGACGGCGAGAGGAAGCACTTGAAGCCGAAGACGCCGGCGTCGTGCAGCGGGCGCAGCCGGGCCGTGTTGTCGGGGACGGCGCCGCCCCAGAAGCCGAGGTCGGTGTGGGCGGCGGCGCGGGCGGCGGCGCGCTTGACGGCCAGGTGCTCGGGGGTGGTGGTGGGCGGGACGCTGTTGAGCGGCATGTCGATCAGGGTGGTGATCCCGCCGGCCGCGGCGGCCCGGGTGGCGGTGGCGAAGCCCTCCCATTCGGCGCGGCCCGGGTCGTTGATGTGCACATGGGTGTCGACGAGGCCGGGGAGCAGCGCCGCGGTGCCGTGGTCGACGAGTCGGGCGCCGGGCGGCGGGGCGGCGTCGTGCGGCAGCACGGCGGCGATTCGTCCGTCGGCGACGGCGACGCTCGCGGGGCGCTCGCCCTCGGGGGTGAGCACCCGGGTGGATCGCAGGAGCAACTCGGTACCGGCCAACGTCTCGCCCCCTCACAGGATTCAACAAGCTGTTGAACGACGATCCTCGGCGGCGACGGGCGGCACGTCAAGGACAGGTAGGCTTCCGGTAGCCCGCGACCACCGACTCGCGAGACCGACTTCGCGAGACCGACTCCCCCCAAGGATCGAGGAACGGGACGTGTCGTCCGACGTGCGCAAGTCCTCCGCCAGCGGCGGGGTTCAGTCTCTCGAGCGCGCCTTCGCCCTCCTCGAGCACATGGCGGACGCCGGGGGTGAGACGGGCCTGAGCGAGCTGGCCGGCAGCAGCGGTCTTCCGCTGCCGACGATCCACCGGCTGATGCGCACCCTGGTCGCCTGCGGCTACGTCCGCCAGCAGCCCAACCGCCGCTACGCGCTCGGCCCGCGGCTGATCAGGCTCGGCGAGAGCGCGGCCCGGCCGCTCGCGACCTGGGCGCGGCCGCATCTGGCGCGGCTGGTCGAGGAGACCGGCGAGACGGCCAACATGGCGCTGCTCGACGGCGACGAGGTGGTGTACGTGGCGCAGGTGCCGTCGCGGCACTCGATGCGGATGTTCACCGAGGTGGGCCGCCGGGTGCCGCCGCACTGCACGGGCGTGGGCAAGGCGCTGCTCTCCGGGCTGCCGGACGCCGAGGTGCGGGCGCTGCTGGTCCGCTCGGGGATGCCGCCGGCCACCGAGCGGACCATCACCACGCCCGGCGCCTTCCTGGCCGCGCTGCGCACGGTCCGGGAGAGCGGCTTCGCGCTGGACGACAACGAGCAGGAGATAGGCGTGCGGTGCGTCGCGGTGCTGGTCCCCGACTCGTCGACGGCCGCCGCGATCTCGGTGTCGGGCCCCGCGGGGCGGGTCACGGACGCGGCGACGGAGAAGATGGTCCCGCTGCTCCAGGAGGTGGCCAGGGACCTGTCGGCGTCGCTGGCCACGCCGCCGAGGGGAAGCGGCGTTCTCCGCTGACCCACCGGCGAGTTCTCCGCTGATCGAGCGAAGTCCACTTCGGCCCGGCGTCGCCCCAAAGGGGCGCGGGGAACGGCGCGACCAGCCACGACGGCGCCTCGGCCCAAAGACGGCACATCGCGGCACCTCCAGCGGAGCGCCTACGCTGACCGCATGACCTCGACCGCGCCCGTCGCCGGACTGCTGCTCGCCGCGGGCGGTGGGCGGCGACTCGGGGGGCGGCCCAAGGCGTTGTTGACGACGCGTGGGCGGCTCTTCGTGGAGCTGGCCGCGGGCGCGCTGCGCGCCGCGGGCTGCGATCCCGTGGTGGTGGTGCTCGGCGCGGCGGCCGAGCGGGTGCGGGAGCGGGCCGAGCTGACGGGCTGCCTGCTGGTGGACAACCCGGAGTGGGCGTCCGGCATGGGCTCCTCGCTGCGGGTCGGCCTGGCGGCGGTGGCACGCGCCGGCGCCGGCGCGGCGCTGGTGGCGCTCGTCGACCAGCCGGGCGTCGGGGCGGCGGCGATGGCCAGGGTGGCGGCCGCGTACCGCTCGCCCGAGTCGTTGGCGGCGGCCGCGTACGGCGGGCGGCGCGGGCATCCGGTGCTGATCGGCGCGGCGCACTTCGCGGCGGTCGCGGCGGAGGCCGAGGGGGACGCGGGGGCGCGCGGCTATCTGCGGGCGCGGGAGGCGCTGATCACGCTAGTGGAGTGCGGGGACGTGGCCGTGCCCGACGATGTCGACGAGCCGGGAGATCTCATTGATCTTCCATCATGAGGAAACTAACATCCGTTATCCGCCTGCCTGAAGGAGTGACCGCCCATGTCCGCCGTCACCGTCGCAGCCCCGACCGTCCTGCCCCGGCAGGAGGAGGTGCTGACCGAGGAGGCACTCGACTTTCTCGCCGAGCTGCACCGGCGGTTCACCCCGCGCCGGGACGAGCTGTTGGAGCGGCGCGCGCACCGCCGCGCCGAGGTCGCCAGGACCGGCGCGCTCGACTTCCTGCCCACCGCCGCCGTCCGGGACGGCGACTGGCAGGTGGCGCCGGCGCCGCCGGCCCTGCTCGACCGCCGGGTGGAGATCACCGGGCCGACCGACCCCAAGATGACCGTCAACGCGCTCAACTCGGGCGCCCGGATCTGGCTCGCCGACTTCGAGGACGCCTCCTCCCCCACCTGGGCCAACGTCATCGGCGGCCAGCTCAGCCTGGCCGACGCGTTCCGCCGCCGCATCGACTTCACCGACGAGCGCGGCAAGCGCTACGCGCTCAAGCCCGACGAAGAGCTGGCCACCGTCGTGATGCGGCCGCGCGGCTGGCACCTGGACGAGCGGCACCTGACCGTCGAGGGCCGCGCGATCCCGGGAGCGCTGGTCGACTTCGGGCTCTACTTCTTCCACAACGCGGCCCGCCTGATCGCGCTCGGCAAGGGCCCCTACTTCTACCTCCCCAAGCTGGAGTCCCACCTGGAGGCCCGGCTGTGGAACGAGGTCTTCCTGCACGCCCAGGAGGCGCTGTCCATCCCGCGCGGCACGGTGCGGGCCACGGTGCTGATCGAGACCATCACGGCCGCGTTCGAGATGGAGGAGATCCTGTACGAGCTGCGCGAGCACGCCTCGGGGCTCAACGCGGGCCGCTGGGACTACCTGTTCTCGATCGTCAAGAACTTCCGCGACGCGGGCCCGGGTTACGTGCTGCCGGACCGCAACGCGGTGACGATGACGGCGCCGTTCATGCGCGCCTACACCGACCTGCTGGTCCGCACCTGCCACAAGCGCGGCGCGCACGCGATCGGCGGCATGGCCGCGTTCATCCCGTCCCGCGACGAGGCGGTCAACGCCGAGGCGTTCCGTAAGGTCAGGGCCGACAAGGACCGCGAGGCCGGCGACGGCTTCGACGGCTCCTGGGTGGCGCACCCCGGCCTGGTCCCGGTCGCGCGGGAGTCCTTCGACGCGGTGCTCGGCGACCGGCCGCACCAGAAGGACCGGCTGCGCGAGGACGTCAAGGTCACGGCGGCCGACCTGCTGGCCATCGACTCGCTGGACGCCAAGCCCACCCACGACGGGCTGTGCAACGCCATCCAGGTCGGCACCCGCTACCTCCAGTCCTGGCTGGCCGGCCGGGGCGCGGTCGCGGTGTTCAACCTGATGGAGGACGTGGCCACCGCCGAGATCTCCCGCTCGCAGATCTGGCAGTGGCTGAACGCCGGCGTGGTGCTGGACAACGGCGAGACGGTGACCCACGACTACGTCTGCCAGGTCGCCGCCGACCAACTGGTGGCGATCCGCGACGAGATCGGCGAGGACGCCTTCATCGAGGGCCGCTGGGAGCGGGCCTACGACCTGCTGCTGCGGATCGCGCTCGACGAGAGTTACGTCGACTTCCTGACCCTGCCGGCGTACGAACTGCTGGACTAGGTCACCGTGACGGGGTGCCTGACGACCGCGTCGAACAGGTACCCCTGCTGGTTGAAGACCGCGCGCTCCGGCTGGGTCGCGCCCGTCACGTCCGTGGCGCGGGCCAGCAGCTCCACCCGGCCGGGCGCGGTCGGGGTCCAGTCGAGCGACCAGCGGGTCCAGCCGTCGCGACGCGGGGTGTCGTGCAGCCTGGCCGGCCGCCAGCGGGTGCCGCCGTCCGTGCTGACCTCGACCGCCCGCACCCCGCCGGCACCCGACCAGGAGCGGCCGGTGAGCAGCTGCTCGCGGCCGGCGGCCAGCGGGGCCTCCCAGGGCAGTTCGAAGGCGCTCTTGAGCGTCTGCCGGGTGAGCGGCGCGCTGCCCTCCGGCGGGTGCGCCGGGCCGAAGAGGCGGTAGAGGTCGGTGTTCCACGGGCTGTACAGCGGCTCGGCGCTGACCTCGATGTCGCCGACCCACTTGACGGAGGAGATGCCCACCCAGGACGGCACGAGCACCCGCACCGGGTGCCCGTGGTCGGGCGGCAGCGGCTCGCCGTTCATCTCGTAGGCGAGCAGCACGTCGTCCAGCGCCTTGGCGACCGGCAGCGGGCGCCGCACATGGCCCATGCTGGCGCCGTCCGAGCCGAACACCTCGGCGTCCAGGCCGCGCGGCTGGACGTCGACGGCGTGCCGGGTGACCCCGGCCAGCCGCAGCACGTCACGCAGCCGGGCGCCGCGCCAGCGGGCCACGCCGATGGCGCCGAGGGTCCAGGCGGTGCCGCTGACCGTCTCGCCCTGCTGACTGGCGTAGAAGCTGCGGCCGTTGCCCGCGCACTCGACGAACGCGGAGTGCTCGACGGCCGGCAGCGCGCGCAACGCGGCCAGGTCGAACTCGACCTCGCCGCCCGCCAGGCCACTCCCCCACACCCGCAACCGCCAGGAGTCGGCGTCGAGTCGGGGCGTCGTGGTGTGGTTGCGGACGAAGAAGAGCTCGTTGGGGGTGTGGTAGCCGGTGCCGCGCAGCGCCGCGAAGCGGGTCTCGGCGTTGGTGCCGCGGATCGCGAAGTGCTCCTCGGGCAGCGGCTTGACGATGCCGGCAGCGGCGACGGCCCGGGGCGCCAGCGGGCCGCCGACGGCGGCCGCGGCCCCGGCGGCGGCGAGCAGCCCGAGCAGCCGGCGCCGCCCGATGCCCGCGGCGCGCGCCTCCCCGTCGAGGAACTGGCGCAGCCGGCGGCGGTCGTGGGTCCTCTCGTCGTTGGTCATGCCACCCGATCCTGCTGGGCGGCGCCCGGGGACTCCATTGCGGCACATTGCCGCTCGATGAACATTCGTCAGGCGTCGGCGACGATCCCCGCGAGTCGGCGGGCCTGGGTGGCGGCCTCGCGGGCGATGGTCTGTTCGTCGGCGGTGAGCAACCGGCCGTCCTCGACCACGGGCACGCCGTTCACCAGCGCCAGGGTGACGGGCGCCGGCGGGCCGAGGACCAGGGCCGCGACGGGGTCGGCGATGGTGGAGTGGCCGAGCCCGTCGAGCCGCCACAGCACCACGTCGGCCAGCCGGCCCGGGGTCAGCGCCCCCAACTCGCCGGCCCTGCCCAGCACCTGGGCGCCGCCGTAGGTGCCGAGGCGCAGCGCCCGGCGGGCGGTGAGGGCGCGCTCGCGGTGCGGTCCGAGGCGGCTGACCAGCAGCGCGTTGCGCAGTTCGGTGTGCAGCTCGCCGCTCTCGTTGGAGGCGGTGCCGTCCACGCCGAGGCCGACCGGGACGCCGGCGGCCAGCAGGTCGGGGACGCGCGCGATGCCGGCGGCCAGGCGGGCGTTGGAGGAGGGGCAGTGGGCGACGCCGGTGCCGGTGCGGGCGAACGCGGCGATGTCGGCGTCGGTCATGTGCACGCAGTGCGCCATCCACACGTCGGGGCCGAGCCAGCCGGTGGACTCGAAGTACTCGGTGGGGCCCATGCCGAACAGCTCGTGGCAGAACCGCTCCTCCTCCACCGTCTCCGAGCCGTGGGTGTGCAGCCGCACCCCGAGACGGCGGGCCAGCGCCGCCGACTCGCGCATCAGCTCGGTGGAGACGGAGAACGGCGAGCAGGGCGCGACGACGATCCGCAGCATCGCGTCCTCGGCCGGGTCGTGGTGCTCGGCGACGGCGGCCTCGGTGGCGCGCAGCGCGTCCTCGATGGTCTCGACGGCGAAGTCGGGCGGCAGCCCGCCGTCCGAGGCGCCCCGGTCCATCGAGCCACGGGCCGCGGTGAACCGGACGCCGAGCTCGCGGGCGGCGCCGATCTCGGCGCCGAGCAGGTCGCCCGCGCCCTCCGGGAAGACGTAGTGGTGATCCATCGCGGTGGTGACGCCGCCGCGGACCATCATGGCGAGCGAGGCGCGGGCCGCGGCGCGCACCATCTCCTCGTCGATCCTGGCCCACACCGGGTAGAGCGCGACCAGCCAGTCGAAGAGGTTGGCGTCCTGCGCCAGGCCCCTGGTGAGCCACTGGTAGAAGTGGTGGTGGGTGTTGACCAGGCCGGGGGTGGCCAGGTGCCCGGTGGCGTCGATCACCCGGGTGACGCCGGCGAGCCCGGCCGGGGCGGGGCCCGGGCCGACGGACTCGATGCGGTTGCCCGCGATGACCAGGTGGCCGCGCTCGTGCTCGGTGTCGTGCTCGTCGACGGTGGCGACGGCGCAGTTCTCGATGACGGTCCTGGCGAGGGTCATGCCGGGCCTCCTGGCCACGGGGCGGTCAGGTCGACGGGGACGCGCTGCTCCGCGCCGTCCCGCAACACGGTCGCCTCGATCAGCCCGTAGGGGCGGTCGGCCGCGAAGTAGACCGCGCCGTCCGGGCCCTCGTTGGCCAGCCCGAAGGGTTCGAGGTCGACCAGGAAGTGATGCTTGTTCGGCAGCGAGAGCCGGATCTCCTCGACGCCCGGCAGCTCCTCGATCACCCGGGAGCCCATGGCGAAGAGCGTCTGCTGGAGCGAGTACGAGTAGGTGGTGGCGAAGGCGTCCAGGAGGTACGCGCGGGCGGCGGCGTGCGCGGCGTCCCAGTCGGGGGCGGCGCCGGCCGCCCCGGTGCCGTCGTGGGCGTGCCGCCAGACGGCGGTGACGTCGGTGGCCAGGACCCGGTCGGTGGTCTCGGGCAGCGTGGTGTAGCGGTCCTTCAGGTAACCGTGGAACTCGGAGTCCGTGGTGTTGAGGACGGTGACGCCGGTGAGACCGCTGAGTATCTCGGCGCGCCGGCCGTCGAAGGTGATCTGGGCGGTGCGGGTGCCGCCGCCGGCGCGGACGAAGGAGTGCGCGGCCTCGCCCGGCGTGGGGATCCGCTCCCAGGCGTACTCCTCGATCCTGATCCTCGCCCGGTGGATGGTGGGCTGGCCGGCGACGAAGTGCCGGGCCAGCAGCAGGCCGAAGTCCTCGGGCGAGGCGATGCCGTGCTCGCGGGCGAGGGCGAAGACGGTGTTCTTGGTGGTGTCGGTGGTGAGGACGGCCGCGTTGTCGCCTGAGCGGTGCACGGCCTCCATGTCGCCGGAGAGGGCGACCGAGACGTTGAGGTCGCGGACGTGGTGGGTGGTGCCGTCCCTGGTGACGCGCACCACCCGGGTCTCGGCCTTGCCGTACTGGTTCTGGCCGAGCCTGGTCGCCGGGGTCACGGGCGTGGCCTCCTTCAGCTTCCTCGGTAGACGGAGTAGCCGAACGGGCTGAGCAGCAGCGGCACGTGGTAGTGCTGGCCCGGCTCGACGGCGAAGGCGGTGGTGACCTCGGGGAAGAACGCCGGGTCCGGCTCCCGGTGGGCGGCGACGGCGAAGGTGAGCCGCGCCTGGAGGGCGCCCCCGGGCAGCGGCGGCAGCCCCGCGCAGCGGCCGTCGGCGTCGGTGGTGGCGGCGGCGTGCGGGGCCCAGGCGCCGTCGGCGGCGGCGCGGACGGCGAGTTGGACGGGGACGCCGGCCGCCGGGCGGCCGGCCGCGGTGTCCAGCACGTGGGTGGAGACGGTGGTGGTGGCCTCGGCGAGCCGGCCGAGGCGGATGGCGTTGATCTTGCCGAGCTCGGCGCGGGCGATCTCGGCCTCCACGTCGGGCGGGTTGTGCAACCGGGCGCGCAGCGCGGCGCGCATCCGCTCGCCGTCGAGGCCGGTGGCGCAGATCAGGAAGACGTGCCCGAAGCGCTCCTGGTAGGCGAGGTTGAGCTCGACCATCTCGGCCCTCAGCTCGTCCGGCGCGTCGGCCATGCCGCGCTGCTCGCGCGCCGAGACGGCGTCGCCGGGGGCGGGACGGCCGATGGGCGGGTGGCCGGCCAGCGCCTCGGCCAGGTCGACCGCCGTGAGCCCGGCGACCGCCCGGTCGTTGGCGGCGAACAGGTCGCCCCGCGCGGGATAGGGGCGGCCGGCGAGCAGTGCCTCGCCCCAGGCTCGCGAGGCGCACACGCGACGCAGCACCTCGCGCGCCGCGCGCTCGTCGGCGCCGTTGAGCCAGGCCAGACCTGGCGCCGGTGGTGACGTCATGGGGGACAGCTAAGCCGCCACGGCCAGCGACGTCAACAGTTTGTTGAACGGTTGAGGTAGTTGTAGACGGTGAAGCGGGACACCCCCAGGGCGCCGGCCACGGTCTCCACGCCGTGCCGCATGGCGAACGCCCCGCGCGCCTCCAGACCGCGCACGACCTGCTGCTTGGTGGCCCGGTCGAGCTCGGCCAGCGGCCGGCCGTGGCGGCGTTCGAGATCGCCGAGCATGTGGTCGAGGGAGGCGGACACCAGCGGCAGCCGCACGGCCGTGACGGGGGCACCGGCCCAGGACAGCAGCACGTCGTCCTCGCCGGCGCGCTCCGGCGGGACCAGCTCGCCGCCGATGGCGTCCACCAGCGGCCGGACGGCGGCGATGAAGTCCGCGCCGGGCCCGGGGGATTCGGCCGGCCGGCTCATATGGACTCCTCGCCGGACGGGTCCTCCGCCAGCGCGTTGACCTGGAGCGAGATCCGGGTGGCGCCGGCAGCGAGCGCCCGGCGCAGCACGGCGTCCACGGTGGTGAGCACGGCGTCGGCCGAGCCCTCCACGGTGTTGCCGAAGGGGCCGACGTCGACGGCGTCGAGCCCGGCGCCCGACACCACCTCGCGCGCGGCCAGGGCATGCGGGGGCGGCTCGTCCAGGTCGAACGGCTCCGTCGTGAACTCGAGTCTCAGTCGCACGCCGCCAACCTAATCGCTCCGCCGGGAGTGCCGCGACGGGCCGCCTTCCACGCCCTGCGGGGCGCGGCAGGTCAGTGGCCGGCCGGCCAGTCGAACTGGCGCGGCAGCCTGCCGCCGTACGGCGGGTGGGTCACCCCGGCCGGGACGTCCGGCGGCACGCCGTGCGGCGGCCCGAACAGCTCGACGGCCTGCCGCAGCTGCACCACGGCGGGCGCCAGCGCGCTGACCGAGCCCACGGCGCCGGCGATCATCAGCAGGGCGTTGCGCAGGGCGGCCGCCTCGGGCGCCGGGTCGCTCGCGGCCGCGCTCAGCAGCGCGAGCTGGTGCTCGGCGACCCCGCGATCGGCCAACGCCGCCGAATAGCCGTTGAGATCGCGGCGCAACCGCTCGATCGCCACGCGCAGGGCTCCCACGCGCGGATCAGCCCCGCCGGCCTGGGCACCGACCCAGCCCACGGGGACGTCCCGGACCAGGTCCGGGTGAGGCTGGGCGGGGGCTCTGTGCGCCCCGCTGGCAGCCTCGGTCTCTCCTGCCGCCACTCGGCCCCTCCCTGCCCGTCGATCTCGACGCCACCCGCGCCCGCCTGTCGGTGGTGCGGACAGGCCCAGTAAATATCACTGTCCGCGCATCGCGCCATACGGAGTGCGAGATCATGTGTCACATTCCGATGAACAAACCCACGCCAACACGTCGGTTCCGGTCAACCTCGCGATGACCGGAAGCCATCTCGCGTGCGAGGTCTGCCGGATCACCGACGCGTCCGGGACACTGAGAGAATTGTGCCGAGAAGTTCCGCCCCGGGAGCGAGAGATGGCGAAATCGGTGCCGGTGCGCTGCCCGGCGTGCCACCGCGAGCACGCCTATGTGCCGCACGAGTTCCCGTGTGCCTGTGGCGCGCCGGTCAGCGTGGCGCCCGCACGTGCCGGGGCGGCCACCGCCGTGCCGGTGCGCCACCGGTCCTGGGCGGGTTCCTGGGCCGAGGTCGACTGCGGCGCCTGCGGCCGTCCGGGGCAGTGGCCGCAGCCGCAGTTCGAGTGCCCCTGTGGGGTGACGGTGCGGCTGTCCCAGGTTGACGAGATCCCCCGGGCGCCGCGCCGCGAGCCCGCCGGGCGGCCGCCGTTCAAGCCGTTGACGATCAGGACGGCGTACGACGCGGCGGCCGGCGCCGCGCACTTCCTGCGCTGGCTCGGCTTCCCCGAGGTGCGGGCCACGGTGCCCCGCGCGGCCGCCGGCGTGGACCTGCGCGGCTTCGGCGTGGTGGGCCTGGTCGACCCGACCACCAGGCCGACCGGGCTGCGCCCGCTGGAGACGCTCTGGCTGCACGGCCTCGCCGAGTCGGCCCTCCCCGTGGCGTTCTCCCTCGCCGGCTACCACCGGGACGCCCGGGCCCGCGCCGACGAACTGCGGCTGCCACTCTTCGTACTCGACCTGACGGGCACCCCACAGCCGGTGAACGCCCCGGCGGAGGAACTGTCCACCCTCGGCGCGGAAGGCCTCCGGCCCGGTAGGCCGGGCCCGCTCTGACGGGGTGTTGAGGGGCGCCCACGGTCTCCGGGCCTGCGGCCCGGGCCCGCCCCGACCGAGTGTTCAAACGGTCATCGCGGCCCCGACGTGGACGGCCCTCCGGCCCCGGCGTGGACGGCCCTCCGGCCCCGGCGGACGGCAGCCACTCGGCCGCCGGGCCGCAGGCGGGTGCGCCGCAGCGCCGAGGGCCTCCGGCCCGGTTGGCCGGGCCCGCTCTGACGGGGTGCTCAAAGGGTTCTTGCGCCCCCCCCGGCCGGTGGCGCCGACGGCCTGCGGCCCGGCAGGTGGCAGCCGCTCGGCCGCCGAGCCGCAGGCGCGGCGCCGGTGGACTCAGGATCGGCGGGCCGAGCCCGCCCTGCCGGGGGGCAGAGGGATTTCCCGCCCCCCGCCGGCGGACGGTAGCCACTCGGCCGCCGGGCCGCAGGCGCGGCGCCGGTGGACTCAGGGCCGGCCGGCCGAGCCCGCCCTGCCGGGGGGCAGAGGGATTTCCCGCCCCCCGCCGGCGGACGGTAGCCACTCGGCCGCCGGGCCGCAGGCGCGGCGCCGGTGGACTCAGGGCCGGCGGGCCGAGCCCGCCCTGCCGGGGGGCAGAGGGATTTCCCGGGCTCCCGGTCGGGCGGTGGCGGCCCGACAGCCGTGGCGCCGGCGGGCCGGGCCCGCCCTGATGCTGTGGGCCGCCGGCCGGCGGTGTCGGCGGTCTGCGGCCCGTAGGGCCGCGTCGCAGCTCAGAAGTCGCTCAAGTTTCGGCCGCCGGGCCGTTCCCTCCTGTTACCGTGAGCCGCCGCCTGCGGCGCGGCCATCGGCCGTTCCGCCGCGGGCGGCCTGCGACTTCATGGAACGACGCGCGGAGTGGCCATGGGCTACGAGGGGTTCACGATCGAAGACGTCCGGCGGTCGCTCGACGACGGGTCGGGGCCGAACGCCTGGGACAGCGGCGAGTCCTTCCTCCGGGAGATCGATCCCGCGGACATGGGCGAGACCGCGCTGGTCTACGCGAGAGCCGCGGGCGAGGCCGAGGGCGCGGGTGAACTCGCCGAGGTCTCCGACCGGTTGGCGGCCGCGTCGGGGGCCAGCGACGGCGCCTCCTTCGTCGAGGCCGAGGAGCGCCTGGCAGAGACCGGGCGCGGGCTCGCCGGTCGGGGCGAGGGCTTGTACGAGGTCGTGGACAGCCTGCGTCTGTCGATGGCGGACGCCGTGGACACCCGTGCCACGGTGCGGAGTTGCCTGCACGACGAGGACGGCCTCTACGCGACGACGCGGCGGCACATCGCCGAGGCCAGGCGGCAGTGGGAGCAGTCGCGGAACGCCGAGCTCTGCGTGCCCGACGACCTGCCGGAGCGGATCGTGGAGTTCCACAAGCGGGCGGCGGTGGACGACGCGCGCACCATCGCGGAGCGGATGTCCGACGCCATCGGCTCCTACCGGCTGCGGATGTTCGCCCGCGCCGGGGAACTCCTGGAGCAGGGCTACGACGTGACGGACGGCGCGCTCGACCTTTGGCTCACCCCGGAGAACGCGCGCTACCTCGCCCGCGGGATCAGGGCCGAGCTGGAGCTGGCGCGGGACCGTCCCGAGGACGTCGACCCCGAGTTCATGCTGCGCAACCTGGAGCAGTTGCGGGCCATCGTCGAGCGGAGCCGGACCTCCTGCGACGGCTTCGGCGTCACCCCCGAGGAGTACGCCTACCTGGACGCGTTCTACGAGGAGGCGGGTGGCGGCTGGGCGTTCGCCCGGCTCGGCTGGCTGCTGGAGCGGCGCGACGAGCTCGAATTCGACCCCGGGGACCAGGACCGGCTGACGGCGGTGGCCGGGGCGTTCGCGGACGGCATGCTGACGGCGTACGGCCGTGACACGGTGCGGATGCCGGAGTCGCTGGCCGACCTGTTCCGGGTCTACAAGGGGCGCCACGACCAGGGGTGGTGGTTCGACTTCGAGCGGTTCGGCGAGGTGCTGGGGCACGCCTCGGTGAAGCCGTCACGGCGGATGGTGGAGGACCTGGTGTCGACGGCGGTGGTGTCGATCAGGTCGCAGCACACCAACACCGGCAGCGACGGGGTGCTGCACGCCGCGCTCCTCAACCCGGAGGCGGCGGGCGACGTCATCCCCGGCTACCAGGAGCCGTGGGCCGACCGGAAGCTGGCCGCGGCACGGGACGGGGACGGGTAGCCGTCAGGCGGCGGTCGGCACGGCCGGGGCGTCGTCGTGGTGGATGGGCAGGGCGCTGCCGGTGAGCGGGACGCCGGAGCCGCCGCGGCGCAGCGCGACGATCTCGGCGGCGATCGAGAGCGCGGTCTCCTCCGGGGTCCTGGCGCCGAGGTCGAGACCGATCGGCGAGCGCAGCCGCGCGAGTCGGCCTTCGGGGACGCCGGCCGCCCGCAGCCGGCGCAGCCGGTCGGCGTGGGTGCGGCGGGAGCCGAGCGCGCCGACGTAGCCGACGGGCAGCGCCAGCGCCCTGGTGAGCAGCGGGATGTCGAACCTGGCGTCGTGGGTGAGCACGCAGATCGCGGTGCGGCCGTCCAACGCCCCGCGCTGGGCGTCCAGATGGCGGTGCGGCCAGTCCACCACCACCTCGTGGGCGGCGGGGAAGCGCGCCGGGGTGGCGAAGACCGGCCTGGCGTCGCAGACCGTGACCCGGTAGCCGAGGAACGCGCCGGCGCCGGCCAGCGCGGCGGCGAAGTCGACGGCGCCGTAGACCAGCATGCGCGGCGGCGGCAGGCTCGCCTCGACGAGCAGCGTGACGGGCCGGCCGCAGCGGCTGCCCTCGGCGGCCAGGCCGACGAGCCCGGTGCGGCCGGCGTCGAGCAGGGCGGCGGCCTCGGCGGCGGCGGTGCGGTCGAGTTCGGGCCGGCCGCCGAGCGTGCCGTCGTGGCCACCACCGGGCCGCACCAGCAGGGCGCCGCCGAGGAGTTCCGGCGGCCCGTCGACGATCCTGGCCAGGGCGAGCGGTTCGCCGCCGCCGGCCGCGGCGAGCGCGGCGGCCAGCGTGGCCCGGGCCGGGGCGGCGGCCCCGACCGGGGTGACCAGCACCTCGATGGTGCCGCCGCAGGTGAGGCCGACGGCGAACGCGTCGTCGTCCGCGTAGCCGAACTGGGCGCGCCGGGGCAGTCCCTCGACCAGCGCCTCGCGGCACAGCTCGTAGACGGCGGCCTCCACGCAGCCGCCCGACACGCTGCCCACGGCCGTGCCGTCGGCGGCCACGGCCAGCGCCGCCCCGGGGGCGCGGGGCGCGCTGCCGCTGACCGAGACGACGGTGGCCACGGCGAACTCCCGCCCCTGACGGCACCAGTCGCGCAGCGTCGCGGCGAGCTCCAGCATCAGGCCACCCCGTCCTGCCCGAGGTCCACCAGGTGTTCGGGGCGGACCGGCACCCGGTGCAGGGCGCGCCCGGTCGCCTGCCGGACGGCGGCCACGATGGCCGGGGTCGCGGAGAGGGTGGGGGCCTCGCCGATGCCGCGCAGCCCGTAGGGGGCGTGCTCGTCGGCGAGTTCGAGGATGTCGAGCGGCATGCTCGGCATGTCGAGGATGGTCGGGATCAGGTAGTCGGTGAAGGAGGGGTTGCGGATCCGGCCGTCGCCGCCGACCACGATCTCCTCCAGCACGGCGAGGCCGAGGCCCTGGGCCGAGCCGCCGTGGATCTGGCCCTCGACGGCCCGCGGGTTGATCGCCTTGCCGACGTCCTGGGCGGCGGCCAGCTCGACCACCTTGACCAGGCCGAGTTCGGTGTCCACCTCGACCACCGCGCGGTGCGCGCAGAACGAGTACTGGACGTGCCCGAAGCCCTGCCCGGTGACCGGGTCGAACGGCTGGGTCGGCCGGTGCCTGAACTCCAGCTCCAGCTCGATGGCCTCGTCCCCGAGCACGTCGACGAGCGGCGCCAGCACCGAGCCGTCCGCCGCGACCACCTTGCCGCCCTCCAACCGGGGCCCGACCTCCGGCCAGCCGTGCCGCTCCCGGCCGCGGCGCAGCAGCTCGGCCCGGACCGCGAGGCAGGTGTTACGGACCGCGCCGCCGGTCAGGTAGGTCTGCCGGGAGGCCGAGGTGGACCCGGCCGAGCCGACGCTGGTGTCGGCCGGCAGGATCGTCACCCGGGTGACGCCGAGCTCGGTGCGGGCGATCTGCGCGTGCACCGTGACGCCGCCCTGACCGACCTCGGCCATCGCGGTGTGCACGGTGGCGACCGGCTCGCCCGCGATCGCCTCCAGCCTGACCCGGGCCGTCGAGTAGTCGTCGAAGCCCTCGGAGAAGCCGACGTTCTTGATGCCGACGGCGTAGCCCACGCCGCGCACCACGCCCTCGCCGTGGCCGGCGTTGGACAGGCCGCCGGGCAGCGCGCGGACGTCGACGCCCGGCGCCCCGGTCGCCGCGTCGACGGTCTCCCACTGCCGCTCGGGCGGCAGCGGGCGCGCCTTCACCAGCCGCAGCAGCTCGGCGACCGGGGCCGGGGAGTCCACCAGCTGCCCGGTGGGCATGGTGGAGCCCTGGCTCATGGCGTTGCGCCGGCGCAGCTCGACGGGGTCGAGCCCGAGGGCGGCGGCGAGCTTGTCCATCTGCGCCTCGTAGGCGAAGCAGGCCTGGACGGCGCCGAAGCCGCGCATCGCGCCACACGGCGGGTTGTTGGTGTAGAGGGCGACGGCCTCGACGCGCGCGTTGGGCACCTCGTAGGGGCCGAGGCCGAGGGAGGCCGCGTTGCCGACGACGGCGGGCGAGGACGAGGCGTAGGCGCCGCCGTCGAGCACGATGCGGGCGCGGACGTACAGCAGCCTGCCGTCGCGGGTGGCGCCGTGCTCGTAGGAGAGCTTGGCGGGGTGCCGGTGGACGTGGCCGAAGAACGACTCGTGCCGGTTGTAGACGATCTTGACGGGCCGGCCGGTGCGCAGCGCCAGCAGGCAGGCGTGGGCCTGCATGGACAGGTCCTCGCGGGCGCCGAAGGCGCCGCCGACGCCGGCCAGGGTGAGCCGGACCCGCTCGGGCGGCAGGCCGAGGACGGGCGCCAGCTGCCGGTGGTCGACGTGCAGCCACTGGGTGGCGACGTGCAGGTCGACGCCGCCGTCCTCGGCGGGCACGGCCAGGCCCGACTCGGGGCCGAGGAACGCCTGGTCCTGCATGCCGACCTCGTACTCGCCGGTGACCACGACGTCGGCGGCCCGGGCGGCGGCGTCCACGTCGCCGGTGACGACGGGCTGCCGGTGCACGATGTTGGGGTGCGCCACGTGGGCGGCGTGCCGGTCGGTGCGGTCGGGGTGCAGCACGGGCGCGTCGGGCGCGGTGGCGGTGGCCTCGTCGTGTACGGCGGGGAGTTCCCGGTAGTCGACGCGGATCAGGGCGGCGGCCCGGCGGGCGATCTCCGGGTGGTCGGCGGCGACCAGGGCGACCGGCTCGCCCTCGTAGCGGACCACGTCCTTCGCGAGCACCGGCTGGTCCTGGATCTCCAGCCCGTAGTGGGTGGCCGCGGGCAGGTCGGCGTGGGTGAGCACGCAGTGCACGCCGGGCACCGCGAGCGCCGCGGCGACGTCGACGGCGAGGATCCTGGCGTGGGCGTGCGGGCTGCGCAGCGTGTGCCCCCACAGCATGTCCTCGTGCCACAGGTCGGAGGAGTAGGCGAACTCGCCGGTGACCTTGAGGATCCCGTCGGGGCGCTCCACCGACTCCCCCACGCCGCCCGGGCTCTCGCCGCCGAGCGCCTGCCGGGGCGGGCGGACGGTCCTGGTCCCCCGGCTCATGAGGGCTCACCGGCGGGTTCGGTGGTGATGGCGGTGGCGGTGCGGGCGGCGGCCAGCCGGACCGCGTCGAGGATCTTCTCGTAGCCGGTGCAGCGGCAGAGGTTCCCGGAGAGCGCCTCGCGGATGTCGGCGTCGGACGGGTCGGGCCGGCGTTCGAGGAGCTCGCCGGCGGCCATCAGCAGCCCCGGGGTGCAGAAGCCGCACTGCACGGCGCCGGCCTCGTGGAACGCCTCCTGGAGGGGGGAGAGCTCGTCGCCCCGCCGCAGGCCCTCGACGGTGTCGACGGCGGCCCCGTCGGCCTGTCCCGCCGCGACTAGGCAGGCGCAGACCAGGTCGCCGTCGAGGCGGACCGTGCACGAACCGCACTCGCCCTGCTCGCAGGCGTTCTTGGAGCCCGGCAGGCCGAGCCGCTCGCGCAGCACGTACAGCAGGCTCTCGCCTGGCCAGACGTCGTCGGCCGTGCGGGGCCGGCCGTTGACGGTGAGTCGGACGCGCATCAGGCGGCCCCTTCCACTGCTTCTCGTGGGTCGCGGCCGTACTCGGCCCAGGTCCAGTGCAGGGTGCGGCGGGCCAGCACGGCGACCGCGTGCCGGCGGTAGTCGGCCGAGCCGCGCACGTCGTCGATCGGCGCGCAGGCGGCGGCCGCGAGCTCGGCGAACCGCCGGGCGGCGGCGGGCGGCACGGGCCGGCCGCTCGCCCAGTGGCCGCCCTCGTCGAGCACGCCGGCCAGGAACTCCTCGGCCGCGGTGGCCCGGACCGGGGTCGGGGCGGCCGAGCCGATGCCGGTGCGGACGGTGCGGGTGTGCGGGTGCAGGGCGAGGGCGAAGGCGCAGACGGCGATGACCATGGCGTTGCGCGGGCCGACCTTCGCGAACTGCTGCGGGCCGCGCGCGGTGTCCACGTGCACGGCGCGGATCAGCTCGTCCGGGGCGAGCGCGTTGCGCTTGGGCCCGGTGTAGAACTCGTCGACCGGGATCAGCCGGCTGCCGCGCACCGAGGCCACCTCGACGCGGGCGCCGGCGGCCAGCAGCGCGGGGTGCGCGTCGCCGGCCGGGGAGGCGGTCCCGAGGTTGCCGCCGACGCTGCCGCGGTTGCGGATCTGCGGGGAGCCGACGGTGTGCGCGGCGAGCGCGAGCCCCGGCAGCGGGCCGCGCAGCTCCTCGACGACGGTCCGGTAGGGGACGGCGGCGCCGAGCCGCACGGTGTCGGGGCCCGCCTCGTGGGCGCGGAGTTCGGGGATCCGGGAGAGGTCGAGCAGCCGGGCCGGGCGGCGGCGGTCGAAGTTGATCTCGACCATCAGGTCGGTGCCGCCGGCCAGCGGCACGGCGTCGGGGTGGGCCGCCTTGGCGGCCAGCGCCTCCTGCCAGCCGGCCGGACGCAGGAACTCCATCAGCGTGCCCTCCAGGCGATCGGCGGGGGGTGGGCGGGGTCTCCTCCCAGTACAGCCGGCAGGGGGCGGTCGCGGGCAGTCACGGATGGGCCGAAGCCACCACCCGTCTCGACGACCGACTCTTGTAGATTCGTACGAAGAAGGGGCCTCGGCAACGATACGGCAGCCATGGGGCAACATCGGGGAAATCGGCGAACGGAGCGCGGCATGCGACTGCGCACGCTGCTGGAGGCGGAGTCGTTCGGGCTGCGGCTGCTGGCCGGCGAGCCCGAGCTCGACCGGCCGGTGCGCGGGGTGATGACGACGGACCTGCGCGACCCGAGCCGCTACCTGCGCGGCGGCGAGCTGGTGCTGACCGGCCTCGCCTGGTGGCGCGGCCCGGGCGACGCCGAGCCGTTCGTGCGGGTCCTGGCCGCCGCCGGGGTGGCGGGCCTCGCCGCCGGCGAGGCCGAGCTCGGCTCGGTGCCCGACGACCTGACCACGGCCTGCGCGCGGCTCGGGATGCCGCTGTTCGCGGTGGGCGAGGAGGTCAGCTTCGTCGACATCACCGAGTTCGTGGTGCGCCGGGTGTCGGGCGAGCGGGCCGGCGACCTGGCGGCCGTGGTCGACCGGCACCGGCGCCTGATGGCGGCCGGTCCCGCCGGCGGCGGCCCGGGCGCGGTGCTCGACCTGCTCGGCTCCGACCTGGACCTGCGGGCCTGGCTGCTGTCGGCGACCGGCCGGCAGATCGCCGCGACCGGCGGCCGGCCGCTGCCGGCCGGCGTGGGCGGCGCGCTGGCCGAGCGGCGGCTCGCGGCCACCCGCGCCGGCCACCGCGGCCCGTCCCGCACGGTGCTGGACGGCGAGGTGTACTCGCTCTTCCCGGTCGGCGAGGACGAGACCGACCCACGGCGGACGCTGCTGTCCGGCTGGCTGCTCGCGGTGCGCGCCGACGCCCGCGACTGGCCGGCCGAGCGGCTCGACCTGCTGGACGGCGTGGCGCGTCTGGTCGCCGCCGAGCGGGACCGCCGGGAGGCGACGCGCACGGTCCAGCGGCGGCTGGCCACCGAGGTGGTGGAGCTGGTCTCGACCGGCGCGCCGCCGGCCGAGGTGGCGGCCCGGCTGCGGGTGGTGGCGCCGCTGCTCGGCTCCCGGGGCGCGGAGCCCGAGTGGCAGGTGGTGGCGGCCCGGGTGGAGTGGCCGGACGCGGAGTTCGACCTCGGCCAGGTGGGGCGGGCGCTGCTGGAGGAGTTGCTGCCGGCCGCGGCCGTGACGCACCGCGGTGGGGAGGCGGTGGCGCTGGTGCCGCTGCCGGTACGGGACACCCCGTTGACGGCGGCCGCCGTGCTCGATCCGGCGGGGGCCCCGCTGGCCGCCGGGCTCGGCGCGGAAGGGCGGCTCACCCTCGGGGTGAGCGCGGCCGTGCCGTCGGCGGAGGCGCTGCGCGGCGCGGTCGAGGAGGCGCGGCACGCCCGCCGGGTGGCCGCGGCCAGGGGCGGCCGGGTGTCGGGCGCGGGCCACGAGGAGCTGGCCTCGCACGTGCTGCTGCTGCCGTTCGTCCCGGACGACGTGCGGCGCGCGTTCACGGCCCGGCTGCTCGAACCGCTGCGCGCCTACGACCGGCGGCACCGCTCGGAGCTCGTGCCGACCCTCCGGGCCTTCCTGGCCGCCGACGGCTCCTGGACCCGCTGCGCGGCCGACCTCCACGTGCACGTCAACACGCTCCGCTACCGGATCGGCCGCATCGAGCATCTGACGGGCCGCGATCTCGGGCGTCTTGAGGACAAGCTGGACTTCTTCCTGGCACTGCGTCTCGATCCGCCGAGGTGAACTCCGCCCCGCCGGGCCGACGCTGAACCGATTCTCCTTGTGATTTCTTTCACGCAGCCCTCTTGGCCCGGCGCCACGCCTCGTGCTGAGATGCATTCATCTCAGCACCACCTGGCACCACCAGGCACCACCATCGGCTCGACGAAGCGCCACGGGAGGGCATGTGACGGAGACCGCCGTACCACATTCCGTCAGGACGGCGGGCGGTGATCCACTCGACAGCGCGGTGTGGCGGCTGCGGTCGAGGGGCTGTTGGGAGGACGCGGCCGCGCTGGTCGAGCCGCGCGCGGCGGCCGAGCCGCGGGCGGCCCTGCGCCGCGCCGAACTGCTCGTGGAGCGCTGCATGTTCACCGGGGAGGGCTGGGGGCGGGCCGAGGAGGCGCTGCGGGCCGCGGAGTCGCTGTCGCTGGACGACGAGGAGCGCGGCGCGGCGGCGTGCGAACGCGGCTACCTTGCGTACGCGTCGACGCTGCTGCGGGTGCGGGACCGGGCCGACGAGGCGCGCGCCGCGCTCGGCCGCTCGGCGGCGCTGCT
The DNA here is from genome assembly GCF_031845425.1 of Streptomyces millisiae. Lineage (NCBI taxonomy): Bacteria > Bacillati > Actinomycetota > Actinomycetes > Kitasatosporales > Streptomycetaceae > Streptomyces > Streptomyces millisiae. The sequence goes on along the minus strand of NZ_JAVREM010000056.1, from coordinate 8,828 downwards.
CGCGCCCGACTCGCCCTGCCGACCACTGCTCGACTTCCGGCGCGGGTTGATGGCGGAGCACGTCAGCGGCAACCCCCAGGCGGCCGAGGCCGGCTACCGGCGAGCCCACAACGAGGCGCTCAACCGGGGCGACGCGCTGCTCACCTCCTACACCTGGCGCCACCTGGCCGCGCTCGAACTGCTGGCCGGCAACCCGGCCGAGGCCAGGCACGGCTTCGCCGAGTCGCTCCGGCTGCGCGAGGAGACCGGCTTCCTGGTCGGGATAGCGCCGGCACTGGTGGCACTCGCCGAGGTCGAACCGGAACCCGAGTCCACCCGGCTGCGCGCCGAGGCCGCCCGCCTCTTCCGCCTCCTCGACGGCGTCCCCCGCTGGCTGTCCGCCCACCTCCCACCCCCCGGAGACACGTAGCACCTGCCGGCGCGGGCTTGGCAACCACGCACCCCACTCGACGCCGCGGGCAACGCGGCGCGGCCCGCCGGCGGCCGCACGGCGCGGCGCTGGCCGGCGCCGGAAGGGCGACGGTCCGGCCGCGGTCGCCGCGCGCCGCGCCGCGGCTTTCGCGCCGCAGGCGCAAGGCCGCAGGCGGCAGACAACCGAGCCAGTCGGCGCGCCGCGTGGCCTGGCGGCCGCGCCAGGCCACGTCGGCGGGACGCGGCTTCGCGCCACAGGCATCACCGCTTCGCGCCGCAGGCGTCACCGCTTCGCGCCGCAGGCACGGCGCGCCGCGGGCTATCGGTAGCCGTGTTCGGCGCGGTCGGGGTCGGCGCCGAGGTGGTGGGTGGCAAGGCGTTCGACGGCGACCAGGTCGCCGGAGCGCAGCGCGTCCAGCAGCGCGGCGTGTTCGAGCGCGTCGGCGAGGAGCTGGGCGGTGCCGGGGCGGGTGCCCTGCGCGGCCGGCGTCTGGGACTTGCGGTGTAGGTCCTCGGCGACGAGCACCAGCTGGCGGTTGCCGGTCAGCGTCAGCAACGCGCGGTGGAAGCCGCGGTCCGCCTCGGCGTACGCCGCGCGGTCGCCGACCGAGGCGGCGGTGACGGTGGCCTCGGCCAGCGGGCTCAGCTCGTCCCACCGCTCCGGCGGCACGCTCCTGGCGAGCCGCAGGATCGCCGGCACCTCGAGCGCGGCCCGCACCTCGGCGAGTTCCGCCGCGTCCCTGGCGCTGTGTCCCGCGACCCGGAAGCCGCGGTTGGGGACGGTCTCCACCGCGCCCTCGCTGACCAGCCGCTGCATGGCCTCCCGTACCGGCGTCGGCGAGGTGCCGTAGCGCTCGGCGAGCGCCGGGGCCGAGTACGTCTCGCCCGGCTCCAGCTCACCGGTGGCGAGGGCGTCCCGGAGCGCGGCCAGGACCTGCGCGCGCACGGAGTGGCGCTCGGGCAGTGAGCGCGGCCGGACGGGCAGCGGCGGCCGAGCGGTCCGCGGCGCGGGCCGCTCGGCCGCCGCGTACCGCGGGTCCTGGTACCCGGGGTCGAGTCGAGTGGGCTCCATCGTCCGCTCCGTCCGCTCCCTGCCGCTGGTCCCCACCTCACAGGACCCTAGGCCGAGTTGGCGTCACAGCAAACCCCGGAGGCGCCCCCGGGAGGGATCAGCTAAGGTAAGGCTTACCTGCTCGCTCGAGAACGGTGGCTCCATGACCGTGCCCGCGCTCGCCCCCGCAGTCCACCGGAAGGCGGCGGCCGCCACGCCCCTCACCCCCGCGTTCGCGCGCGTCGGCGAGGCGATGCCCACGCTGCAGATCGTGGAGGAGGAGCCGGCCGGCGCCGGCTGGGTGCGCGGCAGCGAGCTCGCCGCCGGCGGCGCGGCCTTCGAGGCGTTCCTGGCCCGCGACGACGAGCAGGCCCTGGAGACCTACGGGCGGCGCGCCCGTCCCGACGTCGTGGCCGCCTTCGCGCTGCACCGCTACGCCTGGCCGGCGGCGGCGCTGTTCACCGTGCCGTACTTCCTGCTGCGCCGGGTGCCCTGGCTGGCGCCCGAGGACGTGGCGTTCCAGCGCGACGAGGGCCGGGTGGCCGTCCGCACCGGCGCGTTCAGCTGCCTGCCCGACGACCCGGCGGCCGGCGACCCGGCGGCCAGGGTGGTGCCGGACGAGGAGGCCCTGCGCGCCGCGGTGCGTGAGGCGGCGGCCGAGCACCTGGGCCCGGTCCTCACCGCCTTCGGGCCGCGGATGCGGCGCCGGAACCGGGCGCTGTGGGGCGTGGCGACGGACGAGTTGGTCGAGTCGCTGTGGTACCTCGGGCACCTGTTCGGCGAGGAGGACCGCGCCATCGCCGAGGCCGGGCGGCTGCTGCCGGGCGCGACCGCGCCCTACTCGGGTGGTGCGTCGTTCCGCTCGTTGACGGCGCCGGCGGGCGAGGAGTTGACGACCAGGGACCGGGCGAGCTGCTGCATGTTCTACACGCTGCGCCCTCAGGACACCTGCGTCACCTGCCCGCGCACGTGCGACGCCGAGCGGGTCACGAGGCTGACCGCAAGCATGTAACAGATTGCGTACCAGCCGGCGCAACTTTCCCTTGTTTACCACCCGTTGGTGGGATTCTGCCCGGAATCGGGGTGACCGGGCCTCCGGTAGCATCAGGATGCTCCGCAGCGGCTCACAGTGACACCACGGAATCAGCACACGCACGGCGCAATCAGCACACCCAGGCAAGGGGCACCCCTATGACACTGACGGACATAGAGACAGGCTGGGTAGTGGCGGGGGCCGTCCTCCTCGGCGGCGCCTTCCTCGCGGTGTTCCTGCTGACCAGGGGCAAGGGACCGTCCGGCGAGCACGCCGACCAGGGTGACTCCTGGGAGCGCCTGGAAGCCCAACGTCGGCGTCGCGAGCGGGCCTACGCCATCGCCTCCTACACGCTGCTGTTCTGCTGCGCCGGGGTCGCGGCCGCCCTGTCGTTCCAGGGCCTGGTCGGCTTCGGCCGGGAGAACCTGAACCTGTCGGGCGGCTGGGAGTACCTGGTGCCGTTCGGCCTCGACGGCGCGGCGATGTTCTGCGCGGTGGTCGCGGTCCGCGAGGCCAGCCACGGCGACTCCTCGATGGGCTCGCGGATGCTGGTGTGGCTGTTCGCCGGCGCCGCCGCCTGGTTCAACTGGGTGCACGCGCCGCGCGGCATCGACAACGCGGGCGCCCCGCAGTTCTTCGCCGGCATGTCGCTCTCCGCGGCCATCCTCTTCGACCGGGCGCTCAAGCAGACGCGGCGCGCCGCGCTGCGCGAGCAGGGCCTGGTGCCGCGGCCGCTGCCGCAGATCCGCTTCGTCCGCTGGCTGCGGGCGCCCCGCGAGACCTACGGCGCCTGGTCGTTGATGCTGCTGGAGAACGTGCGCACGCTGGACGAGGCGGTCGAGGAGGTCCGGGAGGACCGCAGGAACAAGGAGGCGGCCCGCAAGCGGCAGCGCGAGGAGCGGGCGCTCGAGCGGGCGCGCCTGAAGGCGCTGCGCCGGGTGGGCCGCGGCCAGCCGCAGGCGTTGGAGGTCGCGGTGTCGCAGCAGTCGGGCGAGCCGGCGGCGCTGGAGTCCGGCGCCGCGAGCAAGCGCCGCGCGCTGCACGGGCCGGCCGACGACGTCGCCGACCCGATCTCGACGGCGGCCCCCAGGCTCGACTCCCTGGAGGAGAAGCTGGCCCGCATAGAGCGGCAGTTCGGCTGAGCGGACGCTCAGTCAGCGGTGGCCTGGGCCGTGAGCGCGCCCTCCAGACGGAGGAGGGTGACCTTGCGGTCCAGGCCACCGGCGTATCCGGTGAGTGAGCCGTCGGCGCCGATGACGCGGTGACAGGGCCGCACGACCATCAGCGGGTTGGCGCCCACCGCGCCGCCCACGGCGCGGACGGCGCGTGGCGAGAGCCCGGCGAGCTCCGCGACCCGGCCGTAGCTGACGGTCTGGCCGTAGCCGATCCGGTCGAGCGCGTCCCACACGCGGCGCCTGAACTCGGTGCCGCTGGGCGCCAGTTCCAGGTCGAACTCGGTCAACTCGCCGGCGAAGTACGCGTCGAACTGCTCGCGCACGGCGCCGAAGCCGGCGTCGTCGCGCCGCCAGTCGGCGGCCACCGTGGCGCCGCCGCGCTGACCCGGCACGCTGACCGAGGCGACGGCGCCGGGGCGGGGCCCGGCGATCAGCAGGTCGCCGAGCGGGCTCGGGTGAACGGTGTAACGCATGGTCGGTCAGTCCTCTCGATCGGTCGGGGACGGCTCCCCGGCCCACAGGTGGTGAACGGCGTAGGAGCGCCAGGGGCGCCACCGCTCCGCCGCGTCGCGGTCCGCGCCGATCCGGGCGAGGCCGTGCCGGACGCCGGCGTCGCCCGGCAGGAAGACGTCGGGGTCGCCGAGCGCGCGCATCCGCACATAGCCGGCCGTCCAGGGGCCGATGCCGCGCAGCGCGAGCAGGGCCTGCTCGGCCGCGTCACGGTCGGCGCCCGGCGCGAGCGTCAGCGCGCCGTCGGCGAGCGCGGCGCCGAGCGTCCTGATGGTGGCCCGGCGGGCCTCCGGCATGCCGAGCTCGGTCAGCGGGGCCTCGGCCAGGGTGGCCGGCTCGGGGAAGAGATGGGTGAGCCCCCCGCTGGGCGCCGGCAGCGGCTTGCCGTAGGCGGCGACCAGCGTGCCGGCCAGGGTGCGGGCCGAGGCGACGGTGATCTGCTGGCCGAGCACGGCGCGCACCGCCAGCTCCTCGGGCTCGGCCGCGCCCGGCGAGCGGAGCCCCGGGCGGGCCCGGGCCAGGGCGCCGAGCGCCGGGTCGGCGGCGAGCCGCTCGGCGACGGCGTAGGGGTCGGCGTCCAGGTCGAAGAGGCGGCGGGCCCGCTGCACGGCGGTGGTCAGGTCGCGCAGGTCGGTGAGGTGGACGCGGCAGGGCAGCCAGCGGGCGCCGGCCTGGCCCGGGGACTCGTCGACCTCGACGATGCCGCTGCCGTGCGGCAGGTCGAGCGTGCGGCGGTAGGTGCGGGCGCCAGGCGCTCCTGAGACCTCCTCGATGCCGGCGATGGCGCGCAGCGCGAGGAAGTCGAAGATCGCGCGGGCGTCGTAGGGGCCGCGGTGCGCCAGCCGCAGCGGGACGTCGCCCGCCGGGCCGCCGCGGGCCGCCGCGGCGCCGCGCTCGCTGGCCCGCAGCGCGCTGGGGGTGCGGTCGTAGGCCGTGCGGATCGTGTCGTTGAACTGCCGGACGCTGGCGAACCCGGCGGCGAACGCGACCTCGGTGATGGGCAGGTCCGTGGTCTGCAGCAGGACCCGGGCGGTGTGCGCGCGCTGGGCGCGGGCCAGGGCGATGGGCCCCGCGCCCAGCTCGGCGGTGAGCTGCCGCTGCACCTGGCGCGCGCTGTAGCCGAGCCGGTCGGCGAGGCCCGCGACGCCCTCGCGGTCCACCACGCCGTCGGCGATCGCGCGCATCGCGCGGCCGACGGCGTCGCCCCTGGCGTTCCACTCCGGCGAGCCGGGCACCGTGTCGGGGCGGCAGCGCCGGCAGGCCCGGAACCCGGCGGCCTGGGCGGCCGCCGCCGAGGGGTAGAAGCGCACGTTGACGCGCTTGGGGGTGGTCGCGGGGCAGCTCGGCCGGCAGTAGATGCCGGTCGTCAGCACGGCCGTGAAGAACACCCCGTCGAAGCGCTCGTCGCGGCTTCTTATCGCCTCGTACCTGCTGTCATCGTCCATCACGCTCCCCAGTCTGCGCCGGGCCAGGGGGCGGTGCTAGCGGGAATCGGACATGGACGTGCGGTGTTCAGGGGGCGAGGCGCGCGGGGAAGCCGCCGGTGGCGATCGGGCCCCAGCGTTCCGGCGTGATCCTGATCAGCGACTTGCCCTGGCGGACCATCGCGGCCCGGTACTCGGCCCAGTCGGGGTGGTCGCCCGCGATGTTGCGGTAGTACTCGACGAGCGGCTCGACGGCCTCCGGCACGTCCAGCACCTCGGCGGTGCCGTCGATCTGCACCCAGGGACCGTCCCACTCGTCCGAGAGCACGACGACGCTCACCCGCGGGTCGCGGCGGGCGTTGCGCGTCTTGGCGCGCTCCGGGTAGGTGGCGATCACCAGATGCCCCGCGTCGTCGACGCCGCAGGTCAGCGGCGAGGCCTGCGGGGTCCCGTCGGACCTGCGGGTGAGCAGCAGCGCGCGGTGGCGGGGGCGGACGAAGTCGAGCAGCCGGGCCAGGTCGACCGGGGTGTTGGTGGCGATCGAAGGACTCATGGCGCAGCAGACTACGCGCCCCGCGAGCAGGCGCGGCGGCCGGTCCCGCGCTCGCGGGACCGGCCGCCGACGCACGCCGCGATCAGGCCGCGACGGCCACCCTGGGCGACTCGGCCGGGGCCAGCGCCAGCTCCAGCACCTGGCGGACGTCCGTGACCGGGTGGACGTCCAGCTTCGCCAGGATCTCGGCCGGCACGTCGTCCAGGTCGGGCTCGTTCCGCTTGGGGATGATCACGGTCGTCATCCCGGCGCGGTGGGCGGCGAGCAGCTTCTGCTTGACGCCGCCGATCGGGAGGACCCGCCCGGTCAGCGACACCTCGCCGGTCATGGCCACGTCGGGCCGCACCCGGCGGCCGCTGAGCAGCGAGGCGAGCGCCGTGGTCATGGTGATGCCCGCGCTCGGCCCGTCCTTCGGGACCGCGCCCGCCGGCACGTGCAGGTGGATGCCGCGCTCCCGCAGGTCACCGACCGGCAGCTCCAGCTCGGCGCCGCGCGACCGCAGGTAGGAGAGGGCGATCTGGCCCGACTCCTTCATCACGTCGCCCAGCTGCCCGGTGAGGGTGAGCCCCGAGCCGCCGGTCTCCGGGTCCGCGAGCGACGCCTCTATGTAGAGGACGTCGCCTCCGGTGCCGGTGACGGCCAGCCCGGTGGCCACGCCGGGCACCGCCGTGCGCCGCTCGGCCGGGTCCTGCGCGGACTCCGGCACGTGGTGCGGGCGGCCGATCAGGTCGCGCAGCGAGCCCTCGGTGACGGTGAAGGGCAGGGTGGTCTCGCCCAGCTCGGCGCGGGCCGCGACCTTGCGCAGCAGCCTGGCGACGGTGCGCTCCAGGGCGCGGACGCCCGCCTCCCTGGTGTACTCGCCGGCCAGCCGGCGCAGCACGCCGTCCTCGACGGTCACCTCACCGGCGTCGAGTCCGGCCCGCTCCAGCTGGCGCGGGACCAGGTGGTCGCGGGCGATGACGACCTTCTCGTCCTCCGTGTAGCCGTCGAGCCGCACCAGCTCCATCCGGTCCAGCAGCGGCTGCGGGATGGCCTCCAGGGCGTTGGCCGTGGCCAGGAACACCACGTCCGACAGGTCGAGCTCGACCTCCAGGTAGTGGTCGCGGAAGGTGTGGTTCTGCGCCGGGTCGAGCACTTCGAGCAGCGCGGCCGAGGGGTCGCCCCGGTAGTCGCTGCCGACCTTGTCGATCTCGTCGAGCAGCACCACCGGGTTCATCGACCCGGCCTCCTTCACCGCCCGCACGATCCGGCCCGGCAGCGCGCCGACGTAGGTGCGCCGGTGGCCCCTGATCTCCGCCTCGTCCCGGACGCCGCCGAGCGCGACGCGGACGAACTTCCGGCCCATGGCGCGCGCCACGGACTCGCCGAGCGACGTCTTGCCGACGCCGGGCGGGCCGACCAGCGCCAGCACGGCACCGCCGCGCCGCCCGCCGACCACCCCGAGGCCACGGTCGCCGCGCCGCTTGCGGACGGCCAGGTACTCGGTGATGCGCTCCTTCACGTCCTCCAGGCCGGCGTGGTCCGCGTCCAGCACGGCCTTGGCGCCGGCGATGTCGTAGGCGTCCTCGGTGCGGACGTTCCACGGCAGTTCGAGCACGGTGTCCAGCCAGGTGCGGATCCAGCTGCCCTCCGGGCTGGCCTCGGAGGCGCGCTCCAGCTTGTCGACCTCCTTGAGCGCGGCCTCGCGCACCTTCTCCGGCAGCTCCGCGGCCTCCACCCGGGCCCGGTAGTCGTCACCCTCGCCCGCGGCGTCGCCGTTGAGCTCGGCCAGCTCCTTGCGGACGGCCTCCAGTTGGCGGCGCAGCAGGAACTCGCGCTGCTGCTTGTCGACGCCGTCCTGCACGTCCTTGGCGATGGACTCGGCGACCTCCTCCTCGGCCAGGTGGTCGCTGAGCAACTTGGTGGCGAGCTTCAACCGCTCCACCGGGTCGACGGTCTCCAGCAGCGTGCGCCGCTGCTCGACGCTGAGGAACGGCGAGTAGCCGGCGTTGTCGGCCAGCGCGCCGATGTCCTCGATCTGCTGCACCCGGTCCACGACCTGCCAGGCGCCGCGCTTCCGCAGCCAGCTGGTGGTCAGGGCCTTGTACTCCTTGGCCAGCTCGGCGACGCTGCCGGGCAGCGGGTTCGGCGCGGCCTCCTCGACCACGGTCCCCTCGACCCAGAGCGCGACGCCGGGGCCGGTGGTGCCGGAGCCGATCCGCACCCGGCTCACGCCGCGCACCAGCGCGCCGGGGTCACCGTCGGCGAGCCGCCCGACCTGCTCCACCCGGCCCACCACGCCGACGCCGGCGTAGGTCCCGTCCACCCGTGGCACGAGCAGGACCCGCGGCTTCTCCCCTCGGGGCGCCGCGGCCTGCGCGGCCTCCACCGCGCCCCGCACCTCGGCGTCCTTCAGCTCCAGCGGCACCACCATCCCCGGCAGCACCACCTCGTCGTCGAGCGGCAGCACCGGCAGGGTGAGCTTGTCCAGCGACAGACTCATGATCTCTCCCTCGGCAGGCAAATTGAGCTATGCCGACTCAATGTCGAACGCTCCGCGGATGTTCCCGAGACGGCGGGCTGTTCGCCCACAGCGATCCCGGCCTGGCGGCCTACCGCCGACGACGGCCCGAGGCCGCCGGGTCTCCCCCCCCCCCCCCCCCACCCCCCCCCCCCCGAGCCCCCCCCCCGG
>NZ_JAVREM010000055.1:0-43887 GCF_031845425.1 Streptomyces millisiae | reverse complement strand
CAGCAACAGCGAACGAACCGCCGCCCTCAACGACTACCTCCACACCTACAACTACCATCGCTGCCACACCGCACTCGAAGGCCAACCCCCGATCACCCGCGTTAACAACGCCGCGAGTCAATACACCCAGGCCCGAGCCGATCCAGAACCCGGGTGGCGGGCCCGCCTCGGCGTAGTAGCGGGTCAGCGGTGTGCTGAGACTCCGGTCGCCGTCGCCCGCGGCGACCGACTTCAACAGGTACTTGTAGCCATCGCCGGCCGACATCACACGCATCGAAACCGTCACAGTCGCGCCCCTTCCTCTGGCGCCAGGTAGGCGTGAGCACGACCGGCCAACGTCGCTCCATCACGCCGCCCTCGGGCGGCGTCGGCCTCGTCTGAAAGACGTGTGATGGCTCCGTGGTCGAGGGTCGGACGCTCGGTCGAGGGCGACGGACGGACCTGATGGAGCGGTCCACGGCTGGTTCGGTCGGAGACATTGATCGGGAGCAGGACATCACCAGCATGATCTTCTAGAATAGCAGTGATACCCATAACAGTTCAAGTTAGTGTATCGTCGCTACCCATGAACACGAACGAGTCGTCGGAAGCGATCGAGGGCGATGTCCCCACCAGGCTGATGCGTGCCGCGGAGCGCCTGCTGGCCTCGTCCGTCGACGGTCGAATCTCCACGCGTGAGATCTGCGCGGGTGCGCAGGTGACGGCCCCGACGCTCTACCACCACTTCAAGGACAAGGACGCCCTACTGGACGCGGTGGTACTCGAAGGGTTCAGCGCGTATCTGGACCGGAAGCGTGCCGTGCAGTGGAGTGGCGATGTGTTCGAAGATTTCCGAGCGGGTTGGGACATGCACGTGTCCTTCGGCTGCGAGCATCCTGCCCACTACCGGTTGATGTTCGGGAATCCCCAGGTCGATCGCATCGCTCCCGCGGCGTTGGTCGCGCAGGACGAAGTCGCCCGCCAGGTCGCCGAGTGGGCGGCCAAAGGTCATCTGAAAGTCCCCGTCGACGCGGCGACGCAGACGATGTCCACCGCCGCGGTCGGCGTGACGCTGCAGCTGATCGCCGCGCGGGCCGACAACACCCACCCGATCTCGACGAACGTGCGAGACACCGTCGCCGAGGCACTGTTTCACCCCGTGAGCAACGACGACGCACTCGCGACAGGTGTCATCCGCCCGGCCCGACAGCTCCTGGACGCCCTGCAACACGGTCCGACCGGTCCGTTGCGCCCGGCCGAGGTCGCGCTGCTGCGCGAATGGCTCGTGTCCCTCGCAGACCAGTCCAGACAGCAGAACGAAGGGGAAGCGCATGACCGATGCAGCCGAACACACCCTCACGCATGACGCGGTGACGGAGACGATCAAGGCTTTGGCCGCAGGATACGGAAACATCCTGCGGTCACCGCTGCTGAAGAACCCCGGCGACTACGACCTCGACTACGAGAACATCACGTTTCCCTCCACGGACGGCACGCCACTGGAGGCCTGGTGGATCCCCCGGGCAGGGTCCCACAAGCTCATCATCGCCAATCACCCGCTGTGGTTCAGCCGTTACGGGTTCCCCGGCCACCTCGAACCGTGGACGTCGATCGGCGGCGCGACCGGCAACGACTTCGAGGTGGACTACGTGCCCGACTACCGCATCCTGCACGACGCCGGCTACAACGTCCTGACCTACGACTTCCGCAACCTCGGACACAGCGGCAGCGCCAACTCCGGCGGAGGGAGCGGAGGTCGCTTCGAGGCCCGCGACGTCCTCGGCTCCCTGCACTTCGCGCGCGCCGACGACCGCACCAGCGGAATGACCATCGGTCTGTTCAGCCGCTGCCAGGGCATGAACGCCACGATGTTCGCGATGCAGGAGCATCCCGACGAGTTCGCCGACGTCCGCTGCGTCCTCGCGCCCCAGCCGCTGTCGGTCGGCGTCACCATGAAGCGGAGCCTCGAAATGCTTGGCTCCCCTGAGCGCATCGACGAACTCGAGCGAGAGATCCAGCTTCAGGTCGGATTCACCTTCGCGGAGATGACGCCCGTCACCTGGGCCAAGGCGGTCCGGACACCCACTTATCTCTATCAGGTGAGGGACGATCTGATGACCGATCCCAGTGATGTACAAGCCATGTACGACAACATCCCCATCGGGGACAAGGAACTGCACTGGATCGAGGGCACGACCGCCCGCTGGGACGGTTACCTCGACTTCCAGCGCAACCCGCAGCCGAAGCTCGACTTCCTCGCGCGCCATATGGCATGACGACTTCCGACAGCGGGATCGCGTCCAGCGCTTCACATCGGTGGCAACGCACACGACATCTCCCACCGCGGTAGGTGGGAAGGTGCGAGCTGATCACCACACGGCGATAGCGCGCACCCGTCTCCACGACCATGCGCGACACCGTCGCCTCAGCACTTCTTCACCCTTCCCGGCCGGCACAACAAGCTCCAAGACGCGGCGCCGAACGGCGCACTGGAGCCCTCAAGTCCGGCCGAGGTCGCGTTGCTGCGCGAATGGCTCACGTCCCTCACAGATCGATCCACATGACAAGACGTTGAGGAGAAGCACATGACCGAGAATGCCCAAGGCGCGGAATCACGAACACTCAAGGGCAAGCAGGCGATCGTCACCGGAGCGACGCGCGGCATCGGGGAGGCCATCGTCCGTCGGCTCACCGCCCAAGGGATGAGCGTGGTCATGATCGGCCGCAGCGACACGACACTACGACAGGCCGCCGACCGGATACGTGCGGCGGTCCCAGGGGCTGAACTGCGCCTGGAGAGCGCGGACCTGTCGCTGATCCGGGATGTCCGCTCACTGGCCGACCGACTCGCCGACAGCACGTCTCCCAGCGTGGTGATCAACAACGCTGCGGTCACAGCCGACACCGGCACGCGCACCGACGAAGGCGTCCAGCTCACCTTAGCCACCAACCACCTGGCGCCGTACGTGCTGATGCGCACCCTCGCCGAGTCGGTCAAGGCTCCAGCCAGGTTCGTCGTGGTCGGCGCAAGCCCCACCGTGCTGAGGTCCTACCCCGTGGATCTCGACGACCTCCACGCGCAGGAGGCCCGGGCGCTCAGTCGCTTCGCCAGCTTTCGACCCTTCGCCGCCTACGCACGCACCAAGAACATGAACACCATGTTCGTTTACAGCCTGGCACGTCGGCTGGCGGATAGCGGGATCACCATCAACGGGGCCCACCCCGGGATCATCGCCCAGACCGGTCTGTCCCGCGACGCGCGCGGACTTGAAAAGGCGCTGGCCAGGATGGTGAACCTCAACCCCTTCAGAAAGTCGCCCGACCAAGGGGCCGACAACCCCGTGTGGGTGGCGACCGACCCCAGCCTCGACGGCGTGAACGGACGCTTCTTCGTGGACCGTAAGGACGTCACCACCCCCGACCACACGCTTTCCTTCGAACGGTGCGAGGCCCTCTGGGAGCGCAGCGCGGAACTGGTCGGCATGGAGCCCTAGTACTCCAGTCGCAGTTCGCTATTTGCGCTGGTCGGCAGGGTGTTTCTGAGTGTACTCACGTGATGGCCCGTCAGGTTGGCGCGGGTTCGTGACCTCGGGTGCGGCGGCGCCGTTGTGCTGGTCATGCACGATGATGTGCGCCCTGATGTCTGGTCGGCGGAGCTGGAAGAGGTGCTCGTCCGGGTAGGGCACCGGTTCGGGCGGGTGGACCTGTGACGGCGGATGCGGGCCTACGTGCGTGGCTTGCCGGGGCCGGTAGCTCGAAAGAACGGCTGGCAGCTGGCCGAGTACGCGGGCCACAGCACTCCGTCCGGGTTGCAGCGCGGGGTGCCTGGGCGGCGCTGCCGACCGGCCGGCGAGCACGCCGCCGTGCCACCCGCGGCGGTTGACCGCGCGGCTGCGCGCCGTTGGCGCGGCCCTCGACCGTCAACCTTCGGCCGACAACAGCCCCGCCGCGCGGCGACTTCGGTCGTCGAAGGCCGAGACCCCTGACCGACGCGGCCGCCGCCCCGCCGCTCCTAGCGTCCCGCGCATGGGAAGTCACTCGGTGGCCCGTGGGCCCGTGCGGGCGGCGGAACGGGCGCTGGCGCCCGATCTGGCGCGCGGCGTCATGCTGTTGCTCATCTGCCTCTCCAACACGGGTTTCCACCTGTACGCCGCCCACCACGGCGCGTCCGGCTGGCACCCGGACGAGGGCTCCACGGCGGACCGGGTGACGCAGTTCGTGATGATCACCTGCCTCGACCTGCGGGTGTACCCGCTGTTCGCCTTCCTCTTCGGCTACGGCATGACGCAGCTCTACCTCCGGCAGACGGCCCGCGGCGCCACCCCGCGTGACGCCGTGCGGCTGCTGCGGCGGCGCGGCCTGTGGCTGATCGTGTTCGGCTTCGCGCACGCGGCGTTCCTGATGGCCGGCGACATCACCGGCGCCTACGGGGTGGCGAGCCTGCTGCTCGGCTGGCTGTTCGTCCGCCGCGGCGACCGGACCGTGCTGGTCGGCGCCGCCGTGGCCCTCGCCCTCGTGCTGCTTTCGGCGTGGCCGGCGGTGACGGCCGTCGCGGCCGGCGACCTCGGGCGGCTCGGGGACGCGCCGACCGAGCCCACGACCGTGGTGTACGCCGCCGGCGAGGACGACCCGCTGGCCGCGGCCGGCACCCGGCTGACGACCTGGGCGTTCGTCACGCTGGCCGGCGGCTTCCTCGCGGCGCCGATGTTCCTGGTGATGCTGCTGGGGTTCTGGGCGGCACGCCGACGCGTGTTGGAGGAGCCGGCGCGGCACCTGCGGCTGCTGCGGTGGACGGCGGTCGTCGGCATCACCGTCGGCTGGCTCGGCGGCCTGCCGGCGGCGCTGGCCCACGTCGGCGCCCTGCGGGTCCCGGCGGACGCGGTCTCGGAGGCCGGCGCGCTCCGGCTGATATCCGAGGCCACGGGCCCGTTCGCCGGCCTCGGCTACGTGGCGGTCTTCGCGCTCCTCGCCGGGCGCCCGCGGCGGCCCGGCCGGGCGACGCGGGCCGTGGCCGCGCTCGGCAGCCGCTCGCTCTCCGGCTACCTCGCCCACTCCCTGCTCTTCGCGCCCCTCCTCGCCGCCTGGGGCCTCGGCCTCGGCGCGCACCTGTCGAGCGCGACGATGGCGCTCCTCGCCTGCGCCGTCTGGCTGACCACGGTCCTCGCTGCGGCCCTCCAGGAACGCCACGCCCCCGACCACCCGGGCCCGGCCGAGTCCCTCCTCCGCCGCCGCACCTACGGCCACCGCGCCGCGCCGTAGGCGCGGAGAGGCGGCGCGTCGGCTACCGCGCTCCGAAGAGTTCCAGCAGCTCCGTGCGGCCGAACATGCGGGCCGTGTCGATGGCGGAGGGCTGGCCGGCCGAGGGGTCGGCGCCGGCGTCCAGGAGGGTGCGGACGACGTCGATCTCGCCCTTGAAGACGGCGCCGGCGATCGGGGTCTGGCCGCGGTCGTTGACCCGGGTCGCGTCGGCGCCGCGTTCGAGCAGGGCCCGCACCGTGTCGGCGTGGCCGTGGTACGCGGCGAGCATCAGCAGCGTGTCGCCCCTGTCGTTGCTGAGGTTCGCCGGCACCCCCGCGTCCACGTAGGCGGCGACGGTGTCGGTGTCGCCCTGCCGGGCCAGGTCGAAGACCTTGGCGGCGAGCTGGAGCACCTCGGGGTCGTGCGCGGGCTCGTTGCTCTCCGGTGCGGGGCCGGTCATGGGGACGCCTCCTCGGTCGAAACCGCAGGCGGGAGCGGAACCGCGCTGCTTGCACCAAGCCTACGTACTCTGGCCGGCATGGCCCTCACATTCCCCCGCAGGTCCCCCGGCGCGGCCGAGCCGTGGTTCCGGGTGGACGTGCTCATGGCGTTGCTCGGCGTGGTGCTGCTGGTGGAGACCGGCGCGCTGTTCCTCCGGGACCTGGACCTGGGCCCGCTCGCGCTGGCCGGCGACATCGCGGTGCGCACCGCCTGCTGGGCCGCGTTCGGGGTGCGGCACCGGTGGCCGGTGGCGGTGGCCACCGGCGCCCTGCTGGCCTGCCTCGGCTACTACCCGCTGTCCTCCGCCGACGGCGCGACGCCGATGATCGCCCTGGTCGCCGCCCTGTACACGGTGGCCAGGGCCGGCCAGCTGGCCGCCGCCGTCACGCTGGCCGCGCTCGCCGTGCTGTTCGTCACCTACGGCGAGACGCTGGCGGAGGACGGGGTGCGGCACGTGGACAACGTGGCCCTGCTGATGCTCAGCGGCTGGGTGGTGAGCCTGATCGCGCTGGGGCACGCGATGCGGGTGCGCTCCGCCTACCAGCAGGAGGTCGAGCAGCGGATGCTGGCCGCCGAGCGGGAGCGGGACGGCCGGGCGCGGCAGTCGGCGACCGAGGAGCGGCTGCGGATAGCCCGCGAGCTGCACGACGTGCTGGGCCACAACATCTCGCTGATCAACGTCCAGTCGGCCGCCGCCCTGCACCGCAGCGCCAAACGACCGGGGCAGACGGCCGAGTTGGTGACGGCGCTGGAGTTCGTGCGGGACACCAGCAAGGAGGCGCTGCGCGAACTGCGGGCCACACTCGGGGTGTTGCGGCAGGTCGACGAGGCCGCGCCGACCGAGCCGGCGCCCGCGGGGCTGGAACGGATCGCGGAGCTCGCCGAGCGGGCCTCGGTGGGGGGCCTGCGGGTGCGGGTCACGACGGAGGGCGAGCCGCCGGTGGTGCCGGCGCAGATCTCGCTGGCCGCCTACCGGATCGTCCAGGAGTCGCTGACCAACGTGACCCGGCACGCCGGGGCCAACACGGCCGAGGTGCATCTCGCGTACGGTCCTGGCGAGTTGCGGCTGCGCGTCGAGGACGACGGCGCCGGCGCGTCCGACGCGGGCGCGCTCGGCAGCGGCATCGCGGGGATGGCCGCCCGGGCCCGCGCGCTCGGCGGCGAGCTCACCGCCGCCAACCGCGAGGCGGCTCCCGGCTTCCGCGTCAGCGCGCGGCTGCCGCTGCCAGGCGCCCGACTCGCGGACGGCCGCCCCACCGCCGGCTGATTCGGCCGCGGCGCCCGGTCCGCCCGGCCCGGTCACCGCCCCGCGTCCGGTGCGGGGCGGCGGGTGTCCTGGGCGTCGCAGGGCGGCGACCCGCCCTGCCCCAGGTGCTGGCGCACGGCCGCCCGCGCGGCGTCCGCCGCGGCCGTCAGCGCGGCCAACACGGCCTGGACGAGGGGGTGTTCGGCCGCGCCGGAGCGCACGGTGACCAGCACGTCCCGGTGGTGGTCGGCCGCCAGGTGGCGCAGCGCGACCGGCGGCCGGCGGTCGTACCAGAGCAGGTCCGGCAGGAACGCCGCCGCGTGCCCGGCCGCCACCAGCTCCGCGTGCACCAGCATGTCGGCGCTCTCGAACGCGACGTCCGGCTCGAAGCCGGCCTCCCGGCACACCGCCGTCGTCCACTCCCGCGCCGGCGTGCCCACCGGCTCCATCGCCCACGGCCGCCCGGCGAGCGCCGCGAGCTCCGCCGGTTCCCGGGTGGCGAGACGCATCGGGTCGCGCCACAGCGTCCGGTGCTCGACCTCCGCGGCCCGGGCCTGCGGCCGGCCCGGGAAGACCTCGTCGACGACCAGGTCGCAGTCCCTGGCGAGCAGCGCGGGCAGCGCGGTGTCCGGCTCGGCCTGGGTGAACGTCAGCCGCACGCCCGGGTGGGTCTCGCGCAGCCAGCTCAGGGCGGGCGGCAGCAGCGCCAGCGCGGCCGTCTGGAAGCCGGCGATCCGCAGCGAGCCCGTCACCTCGGCGAGCGAGGCGGCGATGTCGGCCGCCGCCCGGTCGAGACGCCGCAGCACCGCCTCGGTGTGGGCGACCAGGATCTCGGCCTGGGGCGTCAGCCGCACCCGGCGGCCGTGCGGCTCCAGCAGCGGCGCGCCGACCTCCCGCTCCAGCTGGGACAGCTGCTGGGAGACGGCCGACGGGCTGTAGGAGAGGGCGGCGGCGACGGCCGCCAGCGTGCCGCGGTGCCGCAGCTCCCGCAGGATCTCCAGCCGGCGCAGGTTGTACACGGACGCGCCCTCCCCCATTCATCAGTTTCTCTGACGGGTGAGACCCGGAAAGATTCACTTTACTGTCGACAGCGGGGCGGGCAGCGTGGAGGCCATGGACATCGAGGCACTGCGGCAGGCGACCCCCGGCGTCGGGCGCCGGACCCATCTGAACAACGCGGGCGCCGGCCTGCTCTCCACGTGGACGCTGCGGACCATGACGGCGCACCTGGAGCTGGAGGCGGAGATCGGCGGCTACGAGGCCGCCGACCAGGAGCGGGACCGGATCGAGCGGGTGCACGCCGACGTCGCCGAGCTGGTGGGCGGCCGGCCGGCGGAGATCGCCCTGTTCGACAACTCGACGCGCGCCTGGCAGGCCGCCTTCTACTCCCTCGCCCTCTCCTTCCGACCCGGCGACCGGATCCTGACCGGCCGGGCCGAGTACGGCAGCAACGTGCTGGCGTACCTCCAGCTCGCGCGCCGCGCCGGCGTGGAGGTCGTGGTGGTGCCCAACGACGCCAGCGGGCAGCTGGACGTGGCGGCGCTCGCCGCGCTGATGGACGAGCGCGTCCGGCTGGTCGGCCTCAGCCATGTGCCCACCGGCGGCGGCCTGGTCAACCCGGTCGCCGAGGTCGGCCGGATCACCCGGGCCGCCGGCGTGCCGTTCCTGCTGGACGCCACCCAGTCGGTCGGCCAGTTCCCGGTCGACGTCGCCGAGATCGGCTGCGACCTGCTCACCGGCACCGGCCGCAAGTTCCTGCGCGGCCCGCGCGGCACGGGCTTCCTGTGGGTGCGCCCCGAGACGATGGAGCGCCTCGAACCCTTCGTCGTCGAGATCGCCTCCGCCACCTGGGACGGCGGCCGCGGCTTCACCTGGCACGAGGGCGCCGCCCGCTTCGAGACCTGGGAGAAGAACTACGCCGCCGTCCTCGGCCTCGGCTCGGCCGTGCGGCAGGCCCTCGACCTCGGCCTCGACGCCATCGGCGAGCGCGCGCTGGCGCTCGGCGCCACGCTCCGCGATCGGCTGGCCGAACTGCCGGGCGTCAGCGTGCACGACCAGGGCGAGCGCCGCTGCGCCATCGTCACGGCCAGGGTCGACGGCGTGCCGACGGCCGAGGTGGCCGCCGCCCTCGCCGCACGGGGCGTCAACGTCACCACCACGCACCCGGAGCAGACCCAGTTCGACACCGAGGACCGGGGCGTGCACCCGCTGGTGCGGCTCTCCCCGCACTACTACAACACCGAGGCCGAACTCGACCTGGCCGTCGAGACGATCGCCGCCCTGCGGCGGTAGCGGCGTGCTCCAGGCTGAAGACCCATGCGACGCCCTCCTCTCACCGCGGTGCGCGAAGGCCACCGCGCCCTGGAAACGCTCGTCGTCGGACTCACCGACGCGCAGGTCCGGGCGCCGTCCCCGTTGCCCGGCTGGTCGCGCGGCCACGTGCTCGCGCACCTCACCGACAACGCGCGGATGTTCGCCCGCCTCGCCGAGCACGCGCTGCGCGGCGAACTCGTTCCGACCTACGACGGCGGCACGGCCGAGCGTGACGCGATCATCGAGGCCACGGCCGGCCGCTCCGCCGCCGAGCACCGGACCGAACTCGCCCGCCAGACCGTCGAGTTGGAGACGGTGTGGGACCGTTTCCGCGAGGCGGACTGGGCCCGCCCCGTCACCTTCCGCAACGGCTCCATCGGCACCACGGTCCTCGCCCGCTGGCGCGAGACCTGGATCCACGCCGTCGACCTGGACCTCGGCCTGCGGCCCGACGACTGGCCCGAGGAGTTGGCCGCGCACGCCGTCGACTTCCTGCTCGGCCGGCTGCCGGCGGGCACCCGGCTCCGCGCCGACGACATGCCGCGCGAGTGGTCAGTCGGGGACGACGACCCGACCACGCTGGTCAGCGGGCGGGTGCGCGACCTGGCGGCCTGGCTGGCCGGGCGCACCCCCACCGTCCCGCCCACGGCGGCGCGTGGCCTGCCCGCCCTCGGCCCCTGGCCGCCCCACCCCACGCCGACGCCCCGCGCCAGCCGGTGAGCCGGGCGCGACGGCCACCCGCCAGCCGGAGTTGTAGGTGTCGGGCACCTCGGCCACCGTCCAGTCGCGCGCCCGGCGCGGCGGCTCCTCGTCCCTGAGCACCAGCGCGTCCGGCGTCTCGCCACGGTCCGCCGTGCGGCAGCCGAGCGCGTGCGCGACCGGGATGGCCTGCCCGCCGCCGAGCACGCACGGCGGCCCCACGCCCTGCCCGCGCAGTACCGCCGCGACGCGCGCGAAGTCCGCGCGGGCCTGGCGCTGCACGCCGGCGTGCGCGCGCAGCGCGGCGAACTGCGGCGCGAGGTGCGCCAGCACGAGTACGCCGACGGTGGCGGTCCGCCACGGCAACCGGGCGGCCACGGCCCGGGCGCCCACCACGACGGGGATCGCGAGCAGCGCGTAGGCGGGCAGCAGGAAGCGGGTGGCCGCGTAGTCGATGAGGAAGAGGTAGGTGAAGGAGAGCGAACCGGCGGTGACCACCGCGAGCCACAGCGCCGGCAGCCGCCGGCGGGCGTAGAGCCCGGCGGCGGTGAGCGGCGGCAGCACCAGCCACCAGGCCACCAGCGGCCACGCCACGGGATCCCCCTCGCACGGCCGACACAACAACGGCCCGTCGAGCGCGGCGGCGTGCGCCGGCAACGAGAACGTCAACCCCGCCCCGCCCTGGATCTCACTCGCCTCCCGCAACCGCTCCCACACCCCACCGAACCGCGCCTCCGCCTCCACCACCCACGGCCCCACACCGGCCACGAGCCCCCCGACGACGGCGAGGACGCTGACCGCGCCGGGCTTCGCCACCACGGCCTTATGCCTGCGGCGCGGCGGCGCTGGCGGGGTGTCTTCGGTGCCGTCCGGCGTGGTCGCCACACGGACGCTGCCGGCGTCAGCACGGCCGTCCGTGGTCACCCGCCTGCGGCGCGACCACGCGCCGCCCCACCCAGCGCGAACGCGGGCCACGAGGCCACGGCCCCGGCGGTTCGCTGCCTCGGGGCGGGGGTCTGTGGTGGCTGCGGCTTCGCCGGTGGGCGGTGCGGCCACCGGGTCCGTCGGGGGCGGGCCGGCCTCGGCCGAGCCGCTGCTGCGGGTTGGCTCGTCCGCCCGGGCCGCGAGGCCGCGGTCTCGGCTGCTTGCCGTGTTGGGGTGGGGGTTTGTGGTGGCCGTGGCTTCGCCGGTGGGCGGTGCGGCCGCCGGGTTCGTCGGGGGTGGGTTGCCGTCGTTCCGGTCTCGGCCGTTCGCTGGCGCCGCCGGGTGTGGGCCGGCCACGGCCCAGCTCCTGCCGCTGGCTCGGCCCTGCGCTGGCGCCGCCTCCAGGTCGGCCGGGTGTGGGCCGGCGTCGGCCCAGCCGCTGCGGCGGGTTGGCTCGTCCGCCGGGGCCGCCGCGCAGCGGCCCCGCAGGCGGGCCGCCAGGCGGCTCCGAACGCCGGCCGCCAGGCTCGCCGTGCGGCCCACCGGCCGGGTAGATGCCACGCGGGCCGCCAGGCCCGCGGTGGCTGGCCAGAGAAGCAGCGGC
Source organism: Streptomyces millisiae (assembly GCF_031845425.1). Taxonomy (NCBI): domain Bacteria; kingdom Bacillati; phylum Actinomycetota; class Actinomycetes; order Kitasatosporales; family Streptomycetaceae; genus Streptomyces; species Streptomyces millisiae. The sequence continues at coordinate 32,383 of NZ_JAVREM010000055.1, read as the reverse complement.
ACGGCGAGCCAGACCGCGTCAGCGGCCCGCATCAGGCCCGCGGCCGTCACCGCCGCCGCCACCGCCGGCCAGTGGCCGTGGGCGAAGGCGCCCACCGCGCCGACCGCCGCCATCGCCACGTAGTGGTTCGGCATCGCCGAGCCGCCGTAGAACAGTGCGAACCACAGCGTGCCGTACGCCGCCGCCGCGACCGGCACCACCGCGCGCCGATCGGGGAAGAACGCGAGCCACGGCCGGTACCCCAGGTAGAGCGCGAGACCGGCCGCCGCCGCGAGCCAGCAGCGGAGCGCGACCACCGAGTCCGTGACCGCCGCCACCGGCGCCACCAGCAGCGGCACGCCGCGCGAGCGCGGCGCGCTGAACGGCGCGGTCGGCCCGAAGGACGGCCACTGGCTGACGTACACGATCTCGTCCCAGCCGAGCGCCAGCGTCGGCGGCACCAGCAGCACGGACAGCGCCGCGAAGCCGGCCGCCGCCGTGGCCAGCGGCCACCGGACGGGTGCCGGTTTCGCCCCGGTATGCGTGGTCGTCGTCATGGCACGCGCATATCACGGCCGGGCGTCACCGTCCCCGTAGGGCAGGCGCGCGGTCGGCCACCCGGGCGACGGCCCGTGTCAACCGAGCCGCTGCCAGGCGGTCCTGAGCGAGCGGGCGTCACGCAGTCGCCGTTCGTAGGTGGCGCCCACCGCCAGCAGCAGCGTCCCGGCCAGCGCCAGCGGCACCCAGCGCGGCACCACACCGGCCACCTGGACCACGTAGGGCGCCAGTTCGCGGCCGGCGACCAGCGCCAGCGTGCTGCCGCCCAGCAGCAGCGGCGCCCGGAGCCGCCACCGCGCGCCCGCCAGCGTCACCGCCAGCGCCCAGCCGCCGAGCAGCAGCGACCTGACCCAGCCCGGGTCGTCCGCCAGCGCCCACAGGCTGGGCAGCAGCGAGGCCCCGAGACCGAACCCGTACGCCCGCCACGACGGGATCCCCGGGTCGCCGAGCCGGCGCGACGCCCCCACGCCGAGGAACGCCACCGCCACCGGCGCGGTGTACGCCTCGGGGACCGTCACCTCCCAGGCCGCCAGCCGCACCCAGACCGACAGCACCAGCAGCCCGGCCGCCGCGTACGCGGCCGGCCGCCGGTCGGCGCGCAACGCCACCCCCGCCGCGCCGACCGCGCAGCCCGCCAGCACCGCCGACAGCGTGCCGCGGCTCGCCGCCGCGCTGACCAGCGCCCATCCGGCGACCGCGTACCCGGCGCACTCCACGGCCAGGGACACCGGCGCCGGGCGCAGCCGGGCCGCCAGCGGCACGGCGGCCAGCGCGACGGCGAGCAGGACGAACGCGGCCGTCGTCACGGGCGCGCCGAGCGCCACGGGCAGCGCCCGCGCCAGCCCGCCGACGCACAGCAGCGCCGCGCCGCCGGCCACCGCCCGGTGTGCCGGCGGCGCCGCGCGCCAGGCCGCGGCCGCGAACGCCGCGCCCAGCACCGCGAGCACCGCCGGCGTCGCCGGCCGCTCGGCCAGCGCCCAGCACCCGGTGGTCGCCGCCAGCACCACGCCCACCCCGCCCGGGCCCGGCGCCGCGGTCACCGACGCGACCGCGAGCAGCGCGACCACCAGCGCGGTCAGCGCCGCCAGGGCCACCGGGTACGGCAGCCCGGAGGCCAGCACCCACGCGAACCCCGCCGCACCGGCCACCGCCCAGGCCGTCGCGTCGAGCGGACTCCGCCACCGGTCCGCGTCCGGCAGTCGGCGCGCCACCACGGCACTGAACGCCGCCAGGGTGAGCGCCGCCGCCGTGGCCGCTCCGCCGGACCACGCGAGGTCGGGGCCCAGCGCCTCCCGCGCCGGGCCGCCCGGCACTCCCGTCCAGACGCGCGCCGCCCATCCGGCCGGTGCCAGCACCGCCTCCGTCACGGCCGGCCGACACCACAGCAGCGCGCCGAGGTGCACCAACCCGGCCGCGCCGGCCGAGCCGAGCGCCGCCTCGCGTCCCCACCCGGCCAGCACCACGGACAGCGCCAACGCCCCCGCCGCACAGCCGAGATACCCCACCGCCTGCCACTCCGCCGACGGCAGCGCCAGCCGCACCAGGCCCCCGACCGCCGCGAGCAGCGCCAGCGTCGCCCCGGCCCAGCAGGAGACCCTGGCCGCGGTGCCGAACCCGGCGCCCCGGTGCCCGGCCAAGCCCAGCCCAGCGGCCCCGGCCAGCAGCGGCGCCGCCGTCTCCAGCGCCCCGCCGACACCGGTCGCCTCGACCGACAGCGCGGCCGCGAGCAGCAGCGCCGGCACCGCCCCGAGCAGCCCGCCGACCGCCGCCGCCCGCCGCACCGCGGCCGTCCCCCGGGGGGACAGCACCAGCGGCAGGTCGGCCACGGCGGCGACCAACAGCGCCCACACATAGCCGAGCGGCCCGGCGTCCAGCGCCAAGGCGGCCAGCAGCGGCACCGGCTGGGCGAGACCGACCGCGGTCGGCGGCACCGCGCGCAGCCCGGGCAGCAGCCGCCCGTAACCCGCCCAAAGACCGGCCAGGGCCGCCACCGCCGCAGTGGCGAACCCGGCGCCGTCCACTCCCGGCAGCACCACCCGGTGCAGCGCGTAGGCGTCGAGCGCCAGCAGCACCAGGCCGACCCCGGCGACCACCTCGGCGGTCACCGTCAGGGCGCGCCGCAGCAGTACCACCGGCAGCGCGAGGACGGCCAGCGTCGACAGGCCGAGCACCGCGCTCCGGGCGCCGAGCCCGAGCCGGCCCCAACTCAGCAGCGTGAAGGCGACGGCGGCCACCGCCAGCAGCCCGCCGCCGAGCAGCAGCAGCACGGTGCGCGCGGCCGGCCGCGAGGTCTCAGCGCCGGCCCTGGCGGGCGGTCGCGGCGCGGGCCCCCAGGGGTGGTGACCGGCGAGCAGCGCCGCCCGCTCGCCGAGCAGGGCGAAGACCCGGGCGTGGAGCGCCGCCACCTCCGCGTCGATCGCCCGCACCCGCGCGGCGACGGCGCAGTGCGGGCAGCCGGCCTCCCCCACGGGCCGGCCGCAGCCGGGGCAGCCGGCGGCGGGCGACATGTCGTGTTCCATACCGGCACACTCCCGTGGCACGGCCAGGGCCGACATCCGCCGGGATACTCAACCCCCCGTGAGTACCCGGCCGGCCCGCGCGGCGGTCAGCCGTCCCGCCGCCAGAACTGCCGCGGCGCGTAACCCTCGCGCCGCAGCCAGTGCTCCGTGTATACGATGCGCTCCGCCTCGACCACCACCAGCGGGCCGGCCGGCGGCTCGCCCAACGGGCGGGAACGCTCGACGTGGTCCGACTGCCAGCGGTACGCCGGCCAGTAGTGCTCGAACTCCGCGTCCTCCGCAGTCAACACCCGTGCCCGGCCGAAGAGTTGCGCGCCACGGCTGCTGGCCTGCCCGACCAGCGGCGCGAACACGCCGACCGACACCCGCGGGTCGGCCGCGATGTTCCGCATCTTCGGCGAGGTGGCCACGGCCGTGAACAACAGCGCGAGGTCCAGGTGGAAGTACCGCACCGGCGTGGCCAGCGGCCCGTCCTGGCCGGTTGTGGCCACGACGCACATGTTCTGCGACGACAGGAGGTTGAGGACGCGCTCCTCAAGACGCGCGCGGTCAAGCCTCCGGTCGGGAGCCGGGCCGGCCAGCCAGGGGTTGGTCACGGGCATGGCCCACCTTCTCACGGGCCGCGCCGCCCGTCCGGGCCAGGGAGACCCCGGCCAGCACCAGCAGCGCGCCGGCCGCCGTCCGCCAGCCCAGCGGCTCCGACAGCAGCGCGACGCCGAGCAGCGTGGACCACAGCGGGGTCAGGTAGGTGACGGTCGACGCCACCGTGGGCCCGGCCTCGCGGATGACGCGCAGGTTCAGGATGTACGCGACGCCGGTGCCCAGCGCGCCGAGGGTGACGAGCGCGGCGGCCGCCCGCCAGCCCGGCCAGCCGGGGGCGCCGCCGAGCAGCGGCGCGGCCAGCGTCAACTGGGCGGTCGCACAGCTGAGTTGCGCGGTGGAGAGGGCGGCGGCCGAGTCCGGCAGGTCGGCGAAGAAGCGGCGGGTGTAGGCGAAGCCGGCGCCGTAGCAGAGGGTCGAGCCGAGGCAGGCGGCGGCGCCGCCCAGCGCCACGTCGCCGACGCCCCCGCCCAGCATCACCAGCACCCCGCAGAAGCCGGCGGCGAGGCCGGCCAGCCGGCCCGGCGTCAGCCGTTCCCCCGGCACCAGCGCCAGCGCGAACAGCAGCGTGGACAGCGGCGTCGCCGCGTTGACCATCCCGGCCAGCACCGAGCTGACCCGCGTCTCGCCGTAGGCGAGCAGCGCGAACGGCACCGAGTTCAGCAGCAGCGCCACCACCAGCGCGTGCCCCCAGGCGGCGGGGGAGCGCGGGAACGCCTCACGCCGCGCCACCGTGATGGCGGCGAGCGCCAACGCCCCGAACAGGCACCGCCACAGCGCCACCCACACCGGCGCCACGTCCGCGTCCACCGCGACCTTGATCAGCGCGAAGCTCGACCCCCAGATCAGCGACAGGGCAAGGAAGGCCGGCAGCCACCGGGCCTGTTCATGGCGCTCCATGCCGGCGATTCTGGACACGCGCCGGCACGCGTCGCCAACAAGCGGCGCGCGGCCCCCATGAGCGGCGCTCATGGGCCACCGTTGCGGAGTGCGCGGACGCCGCGAATCATGAGCGTGGTGAACGTCGGCATCACCCACCTGCGGGCCTTCCTCGCCGTCCTCGACCACGGCGGCTTCGGCAGCGCGGCCGACGAGCTGGGCGTCAGCCAGTCGGCCGTCTCCCACTCCGTCGCCACCCTGGAACGCGCCCTGGGCGTTCCCGTGCTGGTGCGGGACCCCGGCCGGCCCCGGCCCACGCCGTTCGGCGAGCGGATCCTCGCCCCGGCCCGGCAGGCCGTCGACGCGCACGCCACCGTCTGCGAGCTGGCCGCCGTGGCGCGCAGCGAGCCGGCCGGGACGGTACGGCTCGCCGCGACGCTGTCGGCCTGCCTCGGCGTGGTCCCGGAGCTGCTCGCCGGCTGGAAGGAGGCGTTCCCCGGCGTGCGGGTCGAGGTGCTGGAGGGAGAGGACGACGAGGTGGGGGAGTGGCTGCGCGACGGAGTCGTGGAACTCGCCGTCCTCGTCGGCCAGCAACCGCCCCCCGGCGTCCCCCTGGCGACCGACACCTTCCAGGCCCTGCTGCGCCGCGACCACCCGCTGGCCGGCGAGCCGGTGATCGACCCGGTCGACCTGGCGGACGACCCGTTCATCCTGTCCACCGGCGGCTGCCAGCCGTACATCGAGCACGCCTACCGCCTGGCCGGCGCCCGGTTCCAGTGGGCGCACGGGGTGCGGGACATGGGCACGCTGCTCGCCATGGTGCGCGGCGGCGTCGGCGTCTCCGTGGTGCCGGGGCTGCTGGCGACGCTGCTCGACCACCAGCTGACCATGGTGCCGCTGACCCGCACCGTCTCCCGCCACCTCTCCCTGACGGGCCCGTCCGACCGCCCCTGGCACCCACTGGCCGAACGCCTCACCGACTGGTGCCGCGAGCGGTAACGTGCGGCGGATGGAGGCGGGTTCGACGGCCACCCGGCTGATCGTGCTGCGCGAGCGCGACGTCCCCGGCGGCGCGAACATCGGCCTCATCGACACGGTGGCCCGCTACGCGCTCGACCACGGCTACCACGTCGTGGTCGAGGGGATCCTGTACGCCTCGCACTACGGACCCATGCTCGCCGCGCTGGCGCGCGACCACCGGGGGCGTACCTGCCACTACTACCTCGACGTGCCGTTCGCCGAGACCCTCCGCCGGCACGCCACGAAGGCGGAGGCGGGGCGGTTCGGCGAGACGGAGCTGCGGGACTGGTACCGGCCGCTCGACGTCCTGCCGGACGAGGTGGAGACGATCATCCCCGCGTCCAGCACCCTGGACGCCACGGTCGAGCGGATCCTCCGGGAAGCCGGCCTGGCGCCGGCTACGGACGCAGGCTAGGCGCGACCGCGCGAGCCCGCTCGTGGAGGGCACGTGCCGTGCGGTTCCCGAGGTGCGGGCGGAGGCGCACGAGCATGGTGTTCATGTGCTCGTCGAGCCGGCCGGACTTGACGGTGGCGTAGTGGTCAAGGACCTGGTGCCAGTTGGCGCTGGCCGCTTCGAGGTGGCCGAGCTCCAACTGCTGCTCGGCCATCATGGCGGTGAACCGTAGACCGCCCCGCTTGCTGTCGTTGTCGCTGCTGCGCAGCCGGAAGTGGCGTTGCAGTGCGTCAATGCTTCCCCTGGTGTCGCCGAGCACGTGCCGCACCCTCGACTCGTGATAGGCCAGCGTGGCGGGGGAGTAGCCGCCGAAGGTGCCCGTCGGGCTCTCCGCCTTCTCCAGCGCCGATTCGGCTTCGTGGAGGAAGCCATAGGCACTCCGCCGGTCACCGCTCAGTGCGTGGGCGTGGGCCTGTTGCCCGGCGAGGAAGGCGCGCATACGCGGTGCGGCGCTCGGCACTGAGGCCGCCGCAGCGTCGGCCAGTCGCACAGCGGGGGCGCCATGCCCCAGGTCGGCGGCCTGCACGGACATGCCGCGCAGGATGTGGCAGTACGTGGCGTGGTCGTCGCTGGCTCCGGCCAACTCCAGGCCCTTGACGTAGTAGCTCTGGGCCAGGCCGTGCAGCCCCTCGTCGACCGCCATCCAGCCGGTCAGGTAGCTGAGGAAAGAAGCGGCCCGCATCATCTCCTTCCGCACGCTGTCCGACGCCGGCGCCCGTAGGTAGGGGGCGACGGTGTTCACGAGAAAGGCGGCGGCCATGGGCCGAGCGTGTCGACCGCCGAACTCGTCGTCGATAGCCGACAGTCGCTCGGTCATGGTGACAACCGTCTCGATCTCGGACATGCCGACCCGCCGGACCTGCCCGTTTCGAACGCCCTCCATCCGGCCCACCACATCAGGCCAGTTGGGAACGGTGAGCGCCACCGAGAAGAGGCTCGCGCCGAGTACGCCGCGCCGGGACGGGTCCATGTCCTGCCTCCCGAGATCGATCAGCCCTTCCACGGTACTCGGACTGACGTTCGTTGGGAGAGTGGCGGTTGGAAAACCTGCCTCGCCATGAGAAATCGGCCGACCGAGCCGGCGGCACAACGCTTCGAGAATGACCGGCCGGACCTGTGCCTTCGGCATATGCCCCTTGAGCCACTGATAGATGGACGGCTCCCGGTATTTCAACGGGGTGCCCTGTTCCGTGCCCACACGGTTAATCGCCTGGGCGAACTGCCGCAACGTCCAACCGGATTCCCGGTACAGGCGTTCGAGGTCGCGGTTCGGCTCCGGCTTGGCCATCGGCTTCAACTCCTCCGGAGGTTAAAGCTCTTCAGCACTGACGTGCCGTTTCACGCTACCGGAACCGGCTTCCTGCCGATTGGCTTTGGTGAAAGGAACCCCCGCGACCGAATGCCGTCGGCCCGGGGGCGTGGACCACCTGAGAGGCCAAGCAGTCATGAGCAAGGTTAGCGACAATCACCCGAACGTGGGGGCGCTGGTCTGTGACGAAACCAGAAAGAGGATCGGCGTCTTCATGGGAATGGCCGGGCCCTTCGCCATGCTCCGACCCGTCGGCGGCGGAAAGGAGTGGGAGGTGATGCCGGAGGACGTCCGCGAGATGACCGGGGACCACGACCATGCCTGACCGGCCGGAGCTCTCCCCCTTTCCGCGTCCGGCGGACGTTGCGCAACTGTGCTCCGCCGCGCGCCTACACGCCGTCGAATGCCTGCCGTGCGCCCAGGAGCGGCCGTGCGAGATGGAGCTGCGGCTGTCCCGGGCGCTGACGGCGGCGCTCGACACCGCGCACGTCGCGCCGGCCCCCCTCGCCGGTGAGTGATCCCAGCCGTTCGCTTGGAAAGACCAAGCACGCGCTTCCGGGAGGGTGCCGCCGCCCGCTGTCGGCCGGCGGCGGCATCGGCGTCTCCGTGGCGCCGGGACTGCTGGCGAGACTGCTCGACCGCCAGCCGACGATCGTCCCGCTCACCCGCACCGGCCGACCGCCCCTGTTACCCGCTGGCCGAGCGCCTCACCGACTGGTGCCGGCATTTATCAATGGCCGGCGGCCCGCCATACTCGGGCGGATGACACCTGACGTGGTGGAGGTGCGCCCGGTGACGGACGCGGACCGGGAGGGCGTCATGGCGCTGGCGCCCCGGCTCGCGGAAGGCGTCGCGGCCTGGCGGGACCGGTCGGCGGCGATCGCGGCCGCCGGGAGCTGGCTGGCCGACTCGCTGGCCCGGGCCGCCGAAGGGCGGGCCGGAGTCTTTGTCGCGGTGCGCGGCGGCACGGTCGTCGGGGTGGTGTCGGTCTCCGAACAGCGCCACTTCACGGGCGCGGTCGACGGGTACGTCGGCGAACTCGCCGTCGCCGCGCACGCGTCCCGGCAGGGCGTGGGGCGGCTCCTGATGGCGGCGGCGGAGCGGTGGGCCCGCGACCGTGGCCTGCGCCACCTGACGCTCCAGACGGGCGCGGCCAACGCCACCGCGCTCCGCTTCTACGAGGCGCTGGGGTATCGACCGGAGGAGATCCGCCTGACGCGGGCGCTGGACTGATCCCGGTTCACACCGACCCGGCCGGGGCGACGGCTCGGCCAGCGCCGCGTCTACGCTGGCCGGCATGAGCGCAGCGCACCGCATCCGCGTCCTGCTCGCCGACGACCAGCGGCTCGTCCGGGCCGGGTTCAGGTCGATCCTGGAGGACGAGGAGGACATCGAGGTCGTCGGCGAGGCGGCCACCGGGACGGAGGCCGTCGCGCTGGCGCGCCAGACGCGGCCGGACGTGGTGTTGATGGACATCCGGATGCCGGAGATGGACGGGCTCGCGGCCACCGAGGCGATCGTCGCGGACGAGCGGCTGGCGGACGTCCGGGTCGTCATCCTCACGACCTTCGACGTGGACGACTACGTGTACGGCGCGCTGCGCGCCGGGGCGTCCGGGTTCCTGGTGAAGGACACCGAGCCGATGGAACTGCTGCACGGCATCCGGGTCTGCGCGCGCGGCGACGCGCTGATCGCGCCGGCGATCACCCGCCGGCTGATCGCGGAGTTCGCCAGCCGCAAGGCGCGGCAGCCGGAGCCGAGCCCCCGGCTCAACGCGCTGACCGAGCGGGAGCGCGAGGTGATGGGCCTGGTGGGCGCCGGCCTCACCAACGACGAGATCGCGCGGCGGCTGGTCCTCAGCCCGGCGACCGCCAAGACGCACGTCAGCCGGATCATGACCAAGCTGGACGTCCGCGACCGGGCCCAACTCGTGATCCTCGCCTACGAGTCGGGGATGATCACGCCGGGCTGGCTCAGCTAGGCAGCGGGGACGGTCACAGATCCTCGGGGAGGAGACGAAAGGACGGGTGGCCGGTCAGGGGGCGGATCATGCGGAAGTGCCGGTCGGCGGTGAACACGGTGTCGGTGCGGTAGGCGGCGGCCAGGGCGACGTTCATCGCGTCGGCCAGACCGATGCCTTTGCCGCCGTCGGCGTCCGCGTACCCCTCGGCGACGGCGATCGCCGCACTCAGGTGCCCGCCGACGGCCGGCACCTCGAAGCGACGGGTGGCCGTGTTGCGTTCGATGAACCGCGCCGCCGTCAGGGCCTTGCGACTTCCCGCCCGTGCCGTGATCAGATAGTCCAGCTCGGCCAGGACCAGGGGCGAGATGACCAGGTGGCTGACTGCCCCCAGGGCCTTTCTGTGTTCTTGGTGGCCTGTGAGGCTGGAGTCCAGCAGGCGGTACAAGGCGTTGGTGTCGGCGATGGCGACCAGACTCACGAGCCCATCCTCCTGAGCACGTCCTCGATCTCGTCATCGGTGAGGTCGGGCAGGCCGAGATCGGGCAGCTCTATGTCGCCCATGGGGTCCGTCGGGTACGGGGGGACATCGTGCTCGGTGATCGGCACGACCCGGGCGACGGGGGTGCCGTTCTTGGTGACGGTGACAGTCTCACCGCGCGCGGCGGCGGCGAGGATCTGTGAGGACTTCTGGTTGAACTCGCGTGCGGTGGCCTCCATGTCCTACATGTTACTACCAGGCTCGTGGCGCGCGCGACACGGAGCGTCGCCGCGGCGTCACGTTCGCCTTCTACCACCCCGGTGGTACGCCGCCACACGTGGCCGCAACCGTCGTGGTACGGCCGGTGTCAGCCGGTGGGGGACGCGGGGGGTGTGACCGCACCGCGACCGTGTGAGGCGTGGACGCGGAGACCCTCGACCTGGCCCGGTGGCAGTTCGCCCTGACCGCCGGCGGGCACTTCCTTCTCGTGGCGCTGACCCTCGGGTTGGCGACCATCCTGGCGGTGCTGCAGACGTGGGCGACGGTGCGCGGCGGCGGTGGGACGGCCGAGCGTCTGGTCAGGTACTGGGGGCGGCTCTACGTCATCAACTACGGCGTCGGCATCGTCACCGGCATCCTCATGGAGTTCCAGCTCGGCATGGCCTGGGCCGGGCTCGGGCACTACGCGGGGGACGCGTTCGGGTCCTCGCTGGCGCTGGAGACGGTGCTGGCGTTCTTCGTCGAGTCGACGTTCCTCGCGCTGTGGCTGCTCGGCTGGGACCGGTTCAACCGCTGGGTGCACCTGGCGACGCTGTGGGTGGTCACGCTCACCGCCTATCTCTCCGCCTACTGGATCCTCGTCGCCAACGGCTTCCTCAACCACCCGCGCGGGCACAGAGAGACGGCCGACGGGCGGCTCGAACTGGCCGACCCGGTCGCGCTGCTGGCCAACCCCAACACGCTGCTCGCGTTCGGGCACGTCACGGCCGGGGCGCTGCTCACGGCGGCCGTGTTCATGGCGGGGGTGAGCGCCTTCCACCTGGTGAAGAACCGCGAGGAGCCGGACGGCTTCTTCCGGCGTTCGCTGCGCGTCGGCGTCTTCACCGCGCTGCCGGCGCTGTTCGTCACCGTCACCTTCGGCGGCGTGCAGCTGGCCGCGATCCGTGAGTGGCAGCCGGGCAAGGCGGCCACGCTCGACCACGACACCGCCGAACTCGCCCGCGTGCAGGCCGAGATGGTGGCCCGCTTCGGCCCCGGGGACTACCTGCCGGACGCCGCGCTGACCAGGGGCGCGGGGCTGACGATGCTGCTCGCGTTCGCGCTGCTGACGCTGCCGCTGCTGGCCAGCGGGCTGCTGGCGCTGTGGCCGTGGGCGGTGCGGCGGCTGCGGGTCTGGCACCTGACGCTGATGGCGCTGGTGCCGCTGCCCTACGTGGCGATGATCGCCGGCTGGGTGTTCCGGGAGGCCGGCCGGCAGCCCTGGGTGGTGTACGGGCTGCTGCGCACCGAGGACGCCGTCTCCCAGGTCTCCGCGACCCAGATGCGGCTGTCGCTCGCCGTCTTCGGGCCGCTGTTCTTCGTGCTGATCGCCGTCAACTGGTGGCTGCTGCTGCGCGCCGCCGGGCGCGGCCCGCACCGCACCGACCTCCGCGTGGGGTGAGGAGAGACCGTGGAAACGCTTGCCGCGCTGCTGCTCGCGGCCTTCGTGGCCGGCTACTTCGTGCTGGCGGGGGCCGACGTCGGCCTGGGGATGCTGCTGCCGCTGCTCGGCCGGGGCCGGGCCGAGCGGGGCTCGGTGCTGGCCGCCGGGATCGGGCCGCTGTTCTTCGCCAACGAGGTGTGGCTGGTCGCCGCGGCCGGCGTGTTCGCGGGCTGCTTCCCCGCCCTGGAGGGGGAGTTGTTCGGCCGTCTGCTGCCGGTGCTGGTGCCGCTGCTCGCCGGCTGGCTGCTGCGGGACGCCGGACTCTGGTGGCGGCGGGTCTCGGCCGCGCCCGTCCTCGACGGCCTGGTGGTGGCGGGGAGTTGGCTGCTGGCCGGGTCCTGGGGCTGGCTGCTCGCCTCGCTGCTGGTGGGCGGGGAGCGGCCGGGGCCCGCGCCGGTCGTGACCGGGGCGCTGACGGCGGCCGTCGTCGCGCTGCTCTTCCTCGCCCACGGGCTGAGCCTCTCCACCCGCCGGCTGGTCGGCGAACCGCTGCGGCGCGCCCGGCAGTTGACCGGCGGCCGGACCGACGGCGCGACCCGGCTGCTCACCTCGGTCGTGATGGCGGCCCTGCCGGTGCTGGCCGGCGCCCGCCTGCCGCTGACCGAGCACGCGGCCGGCGACACCACCCTCCTGTTCCAACTCCCGCTGCTGTGCGCCGCGTTGCCGCTGCTGCTGGCGGCCCAGTGGTGGCTTCGGCGCACCGCGAGCACCACGCCGCACCACAACCACCCGAGGGGGACCTGAGATGCGCACTCCGCTCGCCGCCCTGGCCGGAGCCGTCGGCGGCTTCCTGGCCGGCGAACTGCTGGCCGCCGCCGTCGGCATCACCATCCACGTCGTCGCCGACGCGGAGGTGCCGCTCGCCGTGCGTCTGACGCCCTTCTACCTCGCCGCCGGCGGCCTGTTCGTCGGCCCCCTGATCGTCCGCCGCGCCAAGCGGCGCTGACCCACCGTCTCAAGGAGCACGCACATGAGTACCGCCCCGCCCCAAGCCCCGGAGAACGCCGGCGTGTTCGCCCGCGTGGCCGGCTTCGCCCAGCGCCGCCGCTGGCTCGCCCTGGCCCTGTGGGTCCTGGTGCTGGTCGGCGTCTGGGCCGGCGCCTCGGCCGCCGGCGACGACTACCGCGAGGACTACTCGCTGCCCGGCACCGAGTCGCAGCGCGCCGGCGAACTGCTGGCCGCGCACGGCTCGGCGCAGGCCGGCGACAGCCTCAGCATCGTGCTGCACGCCCCGGACGGGCTGCGCGGCGACGCGGCCGTCGAGCGGCGGGTCGACGAGATGCTGGCCGAGGTCGCCGAACTGCCGCGGGTCGCCCAGGTGGTGAGCCCCTACGACGACGCCACCGCCGTCTCGGAGGACGGCACGGTCGGCTACGCCACGGTCGTGCTGGACGTGCCGTCGGAGCGGATGGAGCTCGCCGAGACGGAGGCGATCCTGGACGCCGCCCGCACCGCCCAGGGCGAGGGGCTCCAGGTGGAGCTCGGCGGCGACGCGGCCAGGCAGCTGACCGAGGAGAGCGGCGGCGCCGCCGAGGGCATGGGCATCCTGGCCGCGCTGGTGATCTGCGTCTTCCTCTTCGGCACGGTCATCGCGGCCGGACTCCCGGTGATCACCGCCCTGTTCGCGGTCGGCTCGGCGCTCGGCCTGGTGGTGCTCGCCTCGCACGTGTTCACCGTCGCCGACTACACGCCCTACGTGATGATGCTGGTCGGCCTCGGCGTCGGCATCGACTACGCGCTGCTGATCTTCGCCCGCTACCGGGGCGAGCTGATCGCCGGCGCCACCCCCGAGCGCGCCACCACCACCGCGCTGGACGCCGCGGGACGCACCGTGTTCTTCGCCGGCTGCACCGTGATCGTCGCCCTGCTCGGTCTGGTGGCGCTCGGCCTCGGCTCGCTCCAGGGCATCGCACTGGCCGTGGCGCTGACCGTGCTGATGACGATGCTGGCCGCGCTCTGCCTGCTGCCGGCGCTGCTCGGGATCTTCGGGAAGCGCTTCGCCCGCCAGTTCCCGGCCAAGGCTGCGAAGCGCGCGGCGCGGGGCGGGGCCGCCGAGGGCCGGGCGTGGCGGCGGCTCGGCGAGTTCACGCAGCGCCGGCCGGTCGCGGTGCTGCTGCTCGCGGTGGTGGCGCTGGGCGCGCTGGCCGCGCCCGCGCTCGGCCTGCGGCTCGGCTTCGCGGACGCCGGCAACGACCCGGAGGCCAACACCAGTCGCAAGGCGTACGACCTGCTGGCCGAGGGCTTCGGGCCGGGCTTCAACGGGCCGCTCGTGGTGATCGCCGACGGCGGCCGCGAGGGGGCCGAGCGGGCGGCGGCCGCCGCCGTCGAGACCCTGCGGGGCACCGCCGGCATAGCCCAGGCCGTGGGCCCGATCCCCACCGAGGACGGCGCGGTGGCCACCGTGATCGCCTTCCCCGACTCGGCGCCGCAGGACGAGGCGACCGCCGAGCTCGTCACCGAACTGCGGGACGACGTGCTGCCCGGGCTCGCCGAGCGCACCGGCGCCGAGTACCTGGTGGGCGGCGCCACGGCGGCCGTCGACGACTACGCGGCCAAGGTCGCCGAGCGGATGCCGCTGTTCGTCGCCATCGTGGTCGGGGTGTCGGTGGTCCTGCTGATGGCGGTGTTCCGTTCGCTGCTGATCCCGCTCAAGGCGGCGCTGCTCAACCTGATCAGCATCGGCGCCGCGCTGGGCGCGATGACCCTGGTGTTCCAGGAGGGCCTGTTCGGCATCGCGGAGCCCGGTCCCGTCGAGGCGTTCCTGCCGGTGATGATCTTCGCCATCGCCTTCGGCCTGTCCATGGACTACGAGATCTTCCTGGTCTCCCGGATCCACGAGGAGTGGGTGCGCACCGGCGACCACGCGCGGGCCGTGCGCGAGGGCCTGGCGCACACCGGCTCGGTGATCACGGCGGCCGGCGCCATCATGATCGTGGTGTTCGGCTCCTTCCTGCTGAGCGCCGACCGGATGCTCCAGCAGATGGGCTTCGGCATGGCGGTGGCGATCTTCGTGGACGCGGTGGTGATCCGCTGCCTGATGGTGCCGGCGGCCATGCGGCTCATGGGCCGCCGGGCCTGGTGGCTGCCGTCGTGGCTTGGTCGGCTGTTGCCACACTTGGCGGTGGAGGGGCGTTGACGTACCAGGCGGCGTAGGCGGCCTCGATCGACCTGGGGCTCGGCACCCGGCCGAGCCCCAGCATGCGCGAGGCCTTTCTCATCACGCCGTGCACCACCTCGACCGTGTGGGGCAGTTGCTCGGCCAGCTGCGCGGGCGGGGTGGCCTGCACCAGGTACGCCTGCCGGATGACGTCGGTGAACACGGACTGCACCCGCTTGTACGCCAGGTAGCGCGGCAGGTCGCGGGCGAGCCCGGCCGCGCTGCCCGGCAGGGCGGCGTCCATGGTCCTGGCCCAGCGCAGCAGCAGCGCGTGCTCCTGCCCCGGCGGGTAGCGCATCAGATGCAGGTGGGTGGCCAGGTCGTAGAGCGGGTCGCCGATGAGCGCCAGCTCCCAGTCGATGGTCCACAGCATGCCGTCCGACTCCGCCACGATCAGGTTGTCGCGGTGCAGGTCGCCGTGGAGCAGGCAGAACGGCCGGTCGCTCAGCTTCGCCGCCTCGCGGGCCAGCGGCCCGGTGGCGGAGAGGACGGTGGGGCCGATGCGCAGCGCCGTGAAGAGGTCCCGCATCAGCGGGCGGTGGACGGCGTAGACCCTTCGTCGGGTGAAGCGGATCAGGGTCTGGAGGAACTGTCGGCTGCTGCGCGGTCGTAACACCGGCGGGCAGCGGTGGACGAGGGCGAAGGCGCTTGGCCGAATCGTGGCCAGTTTGCCGAACAGGTCGACGATCTGGCCTAGTTCGGATCCGGTCAGTGCCGTTCCTGGTGGGCGGATGGCGGACAGCGGCTGGCCCTCGATGTAGCCGTGGACCCGGAGTTCGTCGTCGGCGCCCACCAATCGGTAGACCGGGGCGATGCGTCGCATGCCGAGGAGGGCGAGCTCGATGAGCACGTCCTCCTCGTTGGCGAAGCAGCGCGGGTCGAATCGGTGTACTCCGGGACGAGTCCGGCCCGTCTTGAGGCGGCCGAGCGCCGCGAGTTCGCCTTCCGCCTCCACGACCTGCCAGACACGGTGGTTGCCGCGCAGGGTAGGTCGTGGCAGCGGTTGGCTCATGATGTGCTTCCCCCGGGAGCCGTTGGTACGAGTAGCAGCACGGTACGCCCCGTTCGGTTCGGCTGCCGATGGCTCAAAAAGACCTGTTCAGCCGAAGGACGGGGTGATCAGCGCCGTCAGCACCTGTTCGAGCGAGGTCACCACGTGTTCGGCTTCGGCCGCCTGGAACTCCTCGAAGCCGGCCCGACTGGTGGCGTATCCGAGGAAGGGCACGCCGGCGGCTCGCGCGGCGGCCAGGTCGGCGACGCTGTCCCCGATCATCAGGGCGTCGGCGGGCGCGGTTCTGGTCGACGCCAGGGCGCGCAGCAGGGAGTCCGGGTGCGGCTTGAGCCGGGAGACGTCCCGGGTGCGGCCGTGGACCCGGCCGCCGATGTAACCCGAGAGGTTGTGCTGCGCGAGGTAACGTTCTGCGGCCAGCGGCGAGTTGTTGGTGGCGATGGCCACCTGCCGGCCGCGCGTGGACAGGGCCGCTATCAGGGCCGCGGCGTAGGGAGTTGGCTGGGCCGAGGCGGCGGCGAAGACCTCCTCGTGGGTGAGCGCCGCCTCGAGGCGCTGGACGACTCCGTGGCCCGGGCGCTGCCCGGCGATGCCCCGCAGCACGTGGTGCGGGTCGGGCGAGTCCCGTAAGTCGGCGGTGAGCAGCGCCGACAGGGCCAGTTCGGCCGCGAGGTCCCGCAGCCGTCGGGCGATCGACTCGGCGGACCGGACCGCGAACAGGCGGCACACCGGGCCGTCGAAGTCGAAGAGAACACAGTGAGCGTTACTGATGAGTCCCCTCATCTAACCGAGTGTGAGCGGTTGGGCAAGCGTTGACCAGAGGGACTCGAACCACTGCTGTGACTCTTCAACAAACGCGGTGTCGGAGGAGGACCTGAAAACCTTCGAGCTGAGGCCCAGGACGTCGTAGATCTCCATCTGCTCGTCCTCGTACTCCACGACCCGCGGCACCACCTGGTAGTAGGCGCTCAGCACCTCGGTGTTGTTGAGGAGGTAGAGCTTCTGCACCGGGGTGATCGGCACGGCCCTGATCTCGACGTTCACCTTGGGCACCAGCTGCATCTCGCCGAGCGAGGTCAGCTGGTGGCGCAGCGAGGTGGAGAAGGTGCGGGTGATCTGGCGCAGCCGGGCCAGCGGGCGGCGGTCGGACGGGTCGGAGACCAGCCGCGGGTAGGCGAGCGGCGCGTCCGGGTTGGGCAGCAGCACCCGGATGGAGATCGAGCGGGGCGTCAACTCGCCGGCGGAGATGGCGATCAGGGGCGCGGCGAGCGCCGAGTTGAGGGTCTCGGTGGTGAGGCAGAACGCGTCGATCGAGATGTCCTCGGCGTGGAAGGCCACGGCGATCCGGTCGGCCACCTCGGCGCTGGCCGGACGTGGACTGTCCCGGTTGGGGGCCGACACGACGGCGGGCGCGCCGCGACCCCGGGTGGAGACGTACCCCTCGCGCTCCAGGATGGCCAGCGCCTGGCGCACGGTGGTGCGGTTGGTGCCGAACTCCTCCACCAACGCGCGTTGAGTGGGCAGCCGCTCGTGCTGTCGCAGCTCCCCCTTGCGTATCCGATCACGCAACACCCCCGCCAGGTGGTCGGGAGAGAGCAGGTCACCGGGGTTCTGCGGGGCCTCGCTTGCCGGGGCGATCTCCTGACTCACGCCGAACACCATACAACTTTCGGCCAGATCAGGAAGGTTGGAAAGAGGACGTTTCCAGTAGTCCGCCAACTGGGGAAAACAAGCGTATAGTTGGCGCACAACTTAGACAACTTCCGGGAAGTTCTCCCGAGTTGACGTGATGTGAGGAGGAGTCATGATCGTCTCGACGATCGCCGTGGCTGCCCTCGGCATCGCAGTGGAGCGGGCAGTCGACATCCAGTGGGGTCTGCCGGGCCTGATCGGCCTGCTGATCCTCAGGACAGGGCTGCGCAAGCGCAATTTCACCTGCGCATGCGTGGGCACGACGGTGCTGGTAACGCTGTTCGTGGTCGCGGTCTGACGAGGGTGCGGATCGCGTAGCGAATCAGAAGGTGTCAGGGCACCAAGGGCGTCGGCCCGTGCGGAAGAGCGCGTCCGCACGGTCCGGCGCCCCGTCCGTGTCCGCGTCGACCAGACCGGCGGCGGCCAGCCGCGCGGCCGAGGCGTCGCCGAGGTAAAGGGCCGACAACGCGCCGGTGTCCAGCGTCAGATCGGCGCTCCTGGTGGTCGGCACGCAGCTCGCCCCGGCCTCCGAGACCTCCAGCAGGTAGCGCCCCTCGGACAGCCCCAGGGGGTCGCGGATGTCCAGCACGAGCGCACCACTGGCCGAGTAACGACGTGCGGTGAGCATGGCGGGGACGTCGAGCGGCCGCACCCACAGCAGATCCGCGTGGGAGAGCGTGGCGGCCGCCCGTTGGTTCGGCAGCAGCAGCGGCAGCAGCGCGTCCGGGTCGCCCTCGTCGTTGGTGCGCACCTCGCTCACCCAGTCGATGGAGAGCAGGAACCGCCACAGCGCGCGCTCCGCGGCCGGCGTGGCCGCGAACAACTTCCGCACCTTGGCCACGTTCGCCGGCTGCACGTCCCGCCACGCGTCCTGCACGTCGAAGACCACGAGCCCCTGCGCCTCGCCCGCCGGGTCGCGGAAGAGCACGTAGAACGGCTCCTTCCACGCGTCCGGGCCCCAGCGCACCTCGCCGGTCAGCCGCTCCCAGTACATCGACACGGTGTCGACCGCGCCGGCCCGCCCCCGCCGGAAGCGCTCGTGCACCGCGGGACCCTCCTTGCGCACCTCGGCCCCGTCCACGAACGCCACGGTGCCCTCGGACTCCGGCAGCGTCCACCGCTGGTCGAACCGGGTCAGCGGCTTCTCGACCCGCCACTCCGCGGTGCGCGCCGCGGGTCCGAAGCCGTACCGGCCGTAGATCAGGAACTCGGCGGCGGCCAGCGTGGCCACCACGTCGCCGCGCTCCCTGGCCTCGGTCAGGTCCCTGACCATCATCCGGGTGAGCAGCCCGCGTCGCCGGTGGGTGGCGGTCACCGTGACCCCCGACACCGCGTCGGCCCGCACCACGCCGCCGCCCGGCACGGTCAGCTCCTGGTCGAAGCTGCGGAACGTGGCCACGCAGCGGTCGCCGTCGAAGGCGCCCTGCGCCCGCCCCAGGTCGCTGCGCTCGCGCCGCTCGGCCAACTGCTCGGGGCTCGGCGGCTCGGCGGTCAGAAACCCGGTGTACACCGCCCGGAACCAGGCGTCCTGGTCGGCGGCGCTGTCGGCGATGTCACGGATCTCCACGCTCATGGGGCCGAGGCTACGTGCGGCTGTACGCCTCTGGCCAAGGATTTTCCCCCGGGTGCCCGCCCCCCCGGAGGCCGGGTCACCGGATGTTCACCCGTTGTTGACCGGGAGACACACGCCGAGCTCAGGCCCCCGCGCCCGCCGTGCCGGACGTTGCGGGCACATGACGGGGCCCCGGCGGGCCGGCTCGGCGCGGCCACCGCCCGGCCGGCCCTTCCTAGACTGCCGATCATGCGGATCCCCTCGCGGTACACCTCCTGTCGGCCCCACGGCCCCCGGTGTCTCTGACCGCCCGATCCCGCAGCCCGTAGCCCCCTGATCCACCCCTGAGCCGCCCGGCTCCGCGTCCCGGGCGGCAGCCCTGGAGCCCCCATGCCCGACGTGCAGTTCACCCGCGCCGATGTCGAGAGGGAGGCGGGCGGGAAGCCCTGGACCCGCTCGCGCGAGTTCACCGCCGAGATCAGACCCGAGGACATGGCGGACACCGCCGCCAGCTACGCGCGCGCCGCCGGCGAGGCGCGCTCCGCGTTCGACCTGGCCCGGGAGGCCGGCGAACTGGCCGCGACGGCCGGCGGCCTCGACGGCGCCCCGCTGGTCGACGCCGAGGGCCGGATCGACGCGACCGCCGCCGCGCTGGGCAGCGGCGGCGACGACGTGGACGAGATGGTCGGCTACCTGGTGCGCGCCATGAACACCGCGATCGACACCGAACGCGAGGTGCACGACGCGGTGCACGCGCCGGGCGCCCTGGACGACGTCTACCTGCGCCACGCCGAGGCCGCGCGGGCCGAGTGGCGGGCGTGGCAGGCGACCCGGGCGGCCCGCGTCCCCGCCCCCGCCGGCCTCCTCGGCGCGGCGCCGACCGGCGACCGGCCGCTCCTCGCCCCCGGCGGCTTCCAGCCCACCCCCGACATCGTCGCGCTCGGCATCCGCGACCGGCACCTGCGGGCGGTCGCCGACGCCGCCACCGCCACCCACGAGGACGTCGTCGGGGCCATCGAGGCCTACCGCGGCCGGCTCGCCCAGTACGGCCAGGAGCTCGGCCGACTCGGCTACGACCTCGCCGAAGGACCGCTCGGGCTGTGGACCACCGAGGAGATGGCCGAGTACGCGGGGCGCCGCCTCGCCGAGGAACTCGCCAGGGACGACCCCGACCCGGCCGTCCTCCTCCTCCACACCGAGGGCGTCGGCGCCGTCGTGGCCGGCGTCCACGGCGACCCGGTCGACCCCGGCGCCCCACGCCGGGACCTCACCCCCGCCGAGCGCGCCTACCTCCAGGCGTTCCTCGGCACGCTCGACGCCCACGCGCTCGCCACCCTCGGCGCGCTCCGGGACGACACGGCGGGCCTCGACCCCGGCCGGGCCGGCCACCAGTACGCCAGCGTGCAACGCGTCGCGAACGGCCTCCTCACGCTGCTCGACCCCGCCGTCGGCGGCCTCGACCCGCGCGACCCGGCGGACCGGGCCCGGGTGCCGGAGGGCGTCAGGAGCCTGGTGCTCGGCTACGGCGACCCCACCCTGACCGACGCGCTCGCCGAGGCCGTCACCACCACCACGCGCACCCCGCCGGGCGACGCCTACCGGGAGACCCTGGCGGACGTCAACGGCTTCGGCGACCTGCTGTCCACCGCGACCGTCCCGCCCGGCGACGCCTTCGGCCGGGAACTGGCCCACACCGCCGTCACCCTGCAGGGCGGCACCCAGTACCAGTACGTGGACGGCGGCCACGGCGACCTCGCCAACACCGGCGGCAGCGGCCTGCTCACCGCCGTCGCGCTCAACCACGAGCTGAGCGCGGAGCTGCTGCGCGAGGACGCCTTCCGGGAGAGCCTGCTCGGCGTGCACTGGGAGGACAGCTCAGGAGCCGCGGCGCTGGTCGACAGCGGCGTGACGGTCCCGGCGGGGATCGACCACAACGACCCGGCGGCCCGGCAGTACGTGGCGGCCGCCTACGAGGTCCTCGCGTACGCCGCCGCCCACCCCGACGACATCCTCGGCCGGGGTAACCACACCATCGCCGAGTACGGCCCCATCGACCACTCGGCGCTCCAGGGCGCCGTCGGCGACACCGTGCTCCGGTACCTGAACGTGGTGTCCCAGCTGTCGGGCGACGGCTCGTCCGGCTTCCTGGCCGCCGACGAGCACGGCGTGCCCTACGAGAACCTCTTCGGCCGGGAGTACCGCTACGCCTTCGAGCTCGGCGGGTCGGAACAGCGCACCCTGTTCCGCCTGATGAACGAGGCGGACCCGGCCGTCCGCGACGACTTCCGGCAGGGCGTCGCCGCCTGGCAGGCGGCCACCGCCCACGAGGCGTTCACCGACGACCGCGACGCCCCGGCCGCGCTCCAGTCGGTGGGCCGGGTCGCCGGCTTCCTCGACCACGCGGACCGGGCCGTCGACGACGCCGGCCTGGCGACCAAGCACCGGATCACGGCGATGAACGGCCTCAGCACCGCCTTCTGGGTCGCCGGCGGCCTGGCCAGCGTCTCAGGACCGGTCAGCGCCGGCATCTCGCTGGGCGCCTTCGGCCTGGTCGAGGGCCTGCGCTACACGCTGCCCGACCCGGGCGACGGCGGCGTGAAGGCCGCCCAGTGGGACTCGATCGAACGCGGCGACTGGGAGGCCCGCGCCATCGTCGCCTACGCCGCCCAGGCCGCCGACTACGCCAACCCGGGCCGCGGTGAGACCGCCCGGGACTACCCCCTGCCGGAGCCCAACGGCGCCAACGAGAGCGACGTGATGAACGGGGTGCTGAACCTGGAGGGCAACATCTACCCGGGCTATCGGGGCAACGTCGTCCAGGGCTTCGACCAGGGCTCGCTGCGCGAGGGCTGACCCGGTCCCCGGCTGACGCCGGCAGCCGTCAAGCCCGTTTCCGGTACCGATCCGTTCACGGCTCTGTCCCGGGGCCGCACGTTGATCGTCGCGACGGCCCCGAAGGGCTAGGCTGCGAGCGGGGGCTCTTCCGCGATCGGCGGCGAACTCGGTGCCGAAAACGGCTGCCGCGGACGCGATCGGCCCCCCGGAGGCACTTACGGTGGCTTGACACATGAGGCCGCACGATGAGTACCGCCTCCTCGCACGGACCCCGCCGATTCCCCTCGGGCGGGGTCCGTGCCCTTTCGTCGCCCTACACTGGGTCGCGTGGCGAGCACCGACTGGCAGACCGATCTGCGCAACCGCGGATACCGGCTGACCCCGCAGCGGCAGCTGGTCCTGGAGGCTGTCGACAGGCTCGAGCACTCGACGCCCGAGGACATCCTCACCGAGGTGCGGCGCACCGCGGGCGGGGTCAACATCTCGACCGTCTACCGGACCCTCGAACTCCTCGAGGAGCTCGGCCTCGTCTCCCACACCCACCTCGGCCACGGCGCCCCCACGTACCACCTGGCCGAGCGGCACGACCACATGCACCTCATGTGCCGGGACTGCGAGAAGGTGCTGGAGGCCGACGTGGACGTCGCGGCCCCGTTCGCCGCCCGGCTGCGCGAGCGGTTCGGCTTCGACACCGACATGAAGCACTTCGCCATCTTCGGCCGCTGCGCGGAGTGCCAGGCCCGCGACCGGTGAGCCGGTCGTACGCTTGAGGGCATGTCCTCGTACGCCAGCCCGCTGCTGTCCCTGCCAGGTGCCGTGCCCGCCGAGGGTCCCGACGCGGGGGTGGCCGCGCACTACGGTGATCTGTTCCGCGAGCAGCGCTCGCTCGCCAAGGGGGAGGGGTTCGTCGACCTCTCGCACCGCGACGTGGTCACCGTCGCGGGGCCCGAGCGCCTGAGCTGGCTGCACCTGCTGATCACGCAGCACGTCACCGAACTCCAGCCGGGGCACGCCACCGAGGCGCTGATCCTGTCGGCCAAGGGCCACATCGAGCACGCGCTCTACCTGGTGGACGACGGCGGGACCACCTGGCTGCACACCGAGCCCGGCCAGGCCGCCGCGCTGGTCGCCTACCTGGAGAGCATGAAGTTCTTCTACCGGGTCGAGGTGGCCGACCGCACGGCCGAGTTCGCCGTGGTGTGGCTGCCCGCCGGGTCCATCGTCGAGACGCCGGCCGGGGTGGTGGCGCGGGAGACGCCGCTCGGGCGTGACCTGTTCCTGCCGCGCGCCGAGCTCGCGGCCTTCGCCGAGCGGGTCGGCGCGCCGGCCGGCGCGCTGGCGCTCGAGGCGCTGCGCGTCGAGGCGCACCGGCCGCGGCTCGGCCGGGAGACGGACCACCGCACCATCCCGCACGAACTCGGCTGGCTGGAGACGGCGGTGCACCTGCAGAAGGGCTGCTACCGGGGCCAGGAGACCGTGGCCCGGGTGCAGAACCTGGGCCGGCCGCCCCGCCGCCTGGTCTTCCTCCACCTGGACGGCAGCGAGGTCACCATCCCCGAGCACGGCGACCCGGTGCGGCTGGCGGCGGACGGGCCGGAGGGCCGGCAGCTGGGCTTCGTCACCACCTCGGCCCGCCACCACGAGCTGGGCCCGATCGCGCTCGCCCTGGTGAAGCGGAACGTGCCGGCCGACGCGGAACTCCTGGCCGGCACCACGCCGGCGGCCCAGGAGATCGTCGTCGAACCGTAGCTGTCAGACCTCCAACAGCACGGTGAACGGCCCGTCGTTGGTGAGCGAGACCCGCATCTTCGCGCCGAAGCGGCCGGTGGCCACGGTCGCGCCCAGCGCGCGCAGCTCGCTCACCACCGCGTCCACCAGGGGCTCGGCGACCTCGCCAGGCGCCGCCGCGCTCCAGGTCGGGCGGCGCCCCTTGCGCGCGTCACCGTAGAGGGTGAACTGGGAGATCACCAGCAGCGGCGCCCCCACGTCCGAGCAGGACCGCTCGTCCTCCAGCACGCGCAGCGTCCACAGCTTGCGGGCCAGCCGGCCCGCCGTCTCCCGGGTGTCCGTGTGCGTGGCGCCGACCAGCACGCACAGACCCTCGCCCACGATCTCCCCGACCGTCTCGCCGGCCACCTCGACGGCCGCGCCGGCCACCCGTTGCACCACCGCTCGCATGCCGCTCATCATGCCGGAACGTTCCGCCGTGCGCCGACGCGCTCCGGAGCCATCCGGATGGGTGCCAAAGCGCTGCGCTCGATGGGTACACAGTGACACGATGCGTGGCACGGGGTACGTACCGCGCGCCACCGCACCGAAATGGGGATGAGGGGACAAAACCGCATGATCACACCGGGCGCCCTGTGGCGTGACGTCCAGCCCGATCTGCGGGCACTGCGGCTGGCCGAGCTGCGCGAACTGCGCCGCTCGGCACAGCGCGAGGAGGCGGATCTCAGTTTCGTCAGACGACTGTTGCAGGGGCGGATCGACATCCTGGAGGCGGAGCGCCGCCGCCGGATCGCCCCCGAGGTCGGGCTGCTCGACCAACTGCCGCGCATCCTCGCCGACCCGCCGTCCAGACAGCGCTCCTCGGCCCGCCATGTGACGCTCTCCACGCCCGCCAGCGAGGAGTACCGGCGGCTCGCCGAGGAGATGCTGGGCGAGGTCGAGCTGTCCGACCTGAGCGGCCTCAACGACGAGGTGCTGCACAACGCGCTCGCCAGACTGGCTCGTTGGGAGGCGGAGGTGTCGCGCCGACGGCAGGCGCTGCACCGCACGGCGGACGGCTGCGGGGCCGAGATCGCCCGCAGGTACCGTGAGGGCGAGGCGCAGGTCGACGACCTGCTCTCCTAGCGCCGCCCGCGCCACCGCAGCACCGCACCACCGAGAAAGGCCCGCCCATGCCCTCCGACATAGTCACCGCCCCCGTGCTGGCCGAGGTGGTCCGCTCCGGCTTCGTGGAGGGCAGGCACCGCGGCTCGCTCGTGGTCCTGGCCGCCGACGGCTCGGTCGAGCTGGCGCTGGGCGACGTCACGGGGCCCTGCTTCCCCAGGTCGAGCAACAAGCCGATGCAGGCGGCCGCGGTGCTGCGGGCCGGCGCCGAACTGGCCGGCGAGCGGCTGGCGATCGCCGCCGCCAGCCACGCGGGCGAGGACTTCCACCAGCGCCTGGTGCGGCTGCTGCTCGCCGAGCACGGGCTCGACGAGGAGGCGCTGCACTGCCCGCCCGACGGCCCCGAGCGGACCAGGGTGGCCATGAACTGCTCGGGCAAACACGCCGCCATGCTCGTCGCCTGCGTCACCCGCGGCTGGCCCGTCGCCTCGTACACCGACCCGGAGCACCCGCTCCAGCGGCTGATCGCCGAGACCGTCGAGGCCGCCACCGGCGAACCGGTCGCGCACGTCGCCGTGGACGGCTGCGGGGCGCCGCTGCTCGGCTTCTCGCTGACCGGCCTGGCCCGCGCCTTCCGCGCCTTCGTGCTGGCGGAGCCGGGACGCCCCGAGCGGCGGGTCGCCGACGCGATGCGCGCCCACCCCGAGTACGTGGCCGGCACCGGGCGGCTCGACACGCTGGTGATGCGCGGCCTGCCGGGCGCCCTGTCCAAGGCCGGCGCCGAGGGCGTCCAGGCGCTGGCGCTGCCGGACGGCCGGGCGATCGCGCTCAAGATCGAGGACGGCGCGGCCCGGGCCCGCGGCCCGGTGCTGGCCGCCGCGCTGCGCCGGCTCGGCGTCGACGCGTCACCGGTGCCGGCCGAGCCCATCCTCGGCCGGGGCCAGCCGGTGGGCGAGGTGCGGGCGGTGTTCTGATCCGCGCTCCCCTGGAAGGATGGCCGGCGACCGGAAGTGGCCGGAGTGAAGGGAGCGACCGGATGGATCTGGGCCTGAAGGATCGGGTCTACGTGGTGACCGGCGGCAGCCGTGGCCTCGGCTACGCCACCGCCGAGGCGCTGGTGGCCGACGGCGCCCGGGTGGTGCTCGCCGCCCGCGACAAGGAGGCCGTGGCGGCCGCCGTCGGCCGGCTCGGCGCCGACGCCGCGGTCGGCGAGGCGGCCGACCTGGCCGACGCCACCGCGGCCGAGCGCCTCGTCACGCTGGCGCACGAGCGCTTCGGGCGGCTCGACGGCGCGCTGCTCTCGGTCGGCGGCCCGCCGCCCGGCACGGCGGCCACCGCCACCGACGAGCAGTGGCGGGAGGCGTTCGAGACGGTCTTCCTCGGCGCGGTGCGCGGCGCGCGCACGGTCGCCAGGCGGCTGGCCGAGGGGGACGAGGGCGGCGCGGTCGGCCTGGTGCTCTCCACCTCGGTCCGCTCGCCCATCGCGGGGCTCGGCATCTCCAACGGGCTGCGCCCCGGGCTCGCCATGGTCGCCAAGGACCTGGCCGACGAGTTCGGCCCGCGCGCGGTGCGGGTGTTCGGCCTGCTGCCGGGGCGGATCGCCACCGACCGGATGCGGGACCTGGACGCCGCCTTCGGCCCGGCGGCCAGGGAGCGCGCGGTGGCCGCCATCCCGCTCGGCCGCTACGGCGAGCCCGCCGAGTTCGGCCGGACGGCGGCCTTCCTGCT
Source organism: Streptomyces millisiae (assembly GCF_031845425.1). Taxonomy (NCBI): domain Bacteria; kingdom Bacillati; phylum Actinomycetota; class Actinomycetes; order Kitasatosporales; family Streptomycetaceae; genus Streptomyces; species Streptomyces millisiae. Next base: position 6,117 of record NZ_JAVREM010000055.1, on the reverse strand, counting down.
GTCGCCGGCGGCCGGCTATGTCACCGGGTCGATCATCCCCGTCGACGGCGGCTCGCTGCGCACGCTCTGAGGCCCGCGGTTCAGCGGAAGAAGGCGATGCCGTCGTCCGGGAGGTCCTTGAGGTCGGCGACCCACTCCCGGGGGTCCACCGCCTTCTTCAGCTGCGCCGACATGTACGGGCGCAGCGGGGTGTCGGGCGTGGCCTTCTCGCCCACCCACATCAGGTCGCCGTTGACGTAGCCGTAGAGGCGCTTGCCGCCCGAGTAGGCCGGGGATCCCGGGGTGCGGGCGACGGCGTCCGTGACGAGGTCGATCTGCGGCTTGCCCTCGGCCAGTTCGCCGTACCAGATCTCGGCCACGCCCTGGTCGCGGATCATCACGACCTCGACTTCGCGCTCCCTGATCCGCCAGTAGCCGTGCTCCGACTCCAGGGGACGCAGCCGGTTGCCCTCGTCGTCCAGCTGCCAGGTGTGCGAGACGTACTCGAGGAACTCCCGCCCGTCATGTGCGAAGGTCACCTGCTGGCCGAAGTTGCACGCCTCGGAGTCCGGGCCCTCTTGATTTTCGAAGCCCTCCGCCACTCCGGCGCCCTGCCAGGTGCCGAGCAGGAAGGCGAGGGGGACGAGGGACGGATGGAGGTCACTGGGGATCTCGATCATCGGATCAGCGCTGACCCTGGTAGAGCTTCTTCACGACCAGGCCCGCGAAGGCGGCGGAGCCGACGACGACCAGTGCCATCAGGGTGATGAAGAATGCCTCGAGCACAGGGCCTCCTTGGGCCGGTCGTTACGTTGCAGGGCGAGTCTAGTGGCCCGCTTCGGGTAAGGCTCAGTGAGGGTACGCCGAGCGGGCTCGCCTCTTGCGTGCGCCCTTGACCGTTTTGTGATCACTGCGGATGAACGCGTTTGAGCCTTCGTGCGTCTAAGGGCGTGGAAAGGATGTGATCATGAATTGTCCGAACTGTGGCGGGACCATGCACCAAGGCCCACAGGGAGACTGGGTCTGCGGAATTTGTGGTACGTCACGTTAGTTCCGTAGCCACGTTACGGTGACGACATGGCTGAGAAACTGGTGATCAAGGTGACGGCCGGAGCCGACGCTCCCGAGCGTTGCTCGCAGGCCTTCACGGTGGCCGCGGTGGCCGCCGCCAGCGGGGTGGACGTCTCGCTGTGGCTGACCGGGGAGTCGGCGTGGTTCGCGCTCCCCGGGCGTGCGGCGGAGTTCGAACTGCCGCACGCGGCGCCGTTGCCCGACCTGATCGCCGGTATCCAATCGGGGGGGCGGATCACTCTGTGCACGCAGTGCGCCGCCCGCAGGGGGATCAGGGAGGAGGATGTGCTCGACGGGGTGCGGATCGCCGGCGCTCAGGTCTTCGTGAGCGAGATCATGCCGGACGGCGTACAGGCCCTCGTCTACTGAACCTGCTGCCGGAGCTCTTCGGACTCTTCACGGACAGCGTGGCTGTCCGACCCAACGGGGGGAAACCGCGGAGGCCGCGCCCGAGCCGGGCGCGGCCTCCGTCATGAGCTGGTGCCGTCCGTCGGTCAGACGGCGATGGCGACCTCGACGAGGCCGCCCTGCTGGGCGACCACCGTGCGGTCGGCCGTGGCGCCGGGGACCAGGGCGCGCACCGTCCAGGTGCCCTCCGCCGCGTAGAAGCGGAACTGGCCGGTCGCCGAGGTCGGCACCTCGGCGGTGAACTCACCACCGCTGTCCAGCAGTCGGACGTAGCCCGTCACCGGCTCGCCGTCCCGGGTGACCGAACCCTGGATGGTCGTCTCACCGGCCTTGACCCCGGAGGCGTCAGGGCCGCCCGCCTTCGCTCCGCACATCGCTGTCTCTCCTTCTCGACTTCTGGCCTGTGGTTCCGACTACTTGGCCGGGCCGGTCTCGACCGGCACGCCGACCAGCGAGCCGTACTCGGTCCACGAGCCGTCGTAGTTCTTCACGTTCGGCACGCCGAGCAGCTCGTGCAGCACGAACCAGGTGTGCGCCGAGCGCTCGCCGATCCGGCAGTAGGCGATGGTGTCCTGGCCCAGGTCGACGCCCTCGCCCTGGTACAGCTCCGTCAGCTCCTCCTCGGAGCGGAAGGTGCCGTCGTCGTTGGCCGTCTTGGACCAGGGGATGTTCCTGGCCGACGGGATGTGGCCCGCCACCTGCGACTGCTCCTGCGGCAGGTGCGCCGGGGCCAGCAGCTTGCCGACGAACTCGTCGGGGGAGCGGACGTCGACCAGGTTCTTGGTGCCGATGGCCGCCACCACCTCGTCGCGGAAGGCGCGGATCGAGGTGTCCTGCTCCTTGGCCTTGTACTCGGTGGCCGCCCTGGTCGGGACCTCCTCGACCAACTCGCGGGCGTCGAGCTCCCACTTCTTGCGGCCGCCGTCCAGCAGGCGGACGTCCTCGTGGCCGTACAGCTTGAAGTACCAGTAGGCGTAGGCCGCGAACCAGTTGTTGTTGCCGCCGTAGAGGACGACGGTGTCGTCGTTGGCGATGCCCTTGGCGGAGAGCAGCGCCTCGAAGCCGGCCTGGTCGACGAAGTCGCGCCGGACCGGGTCCTGGAGCTCCTTCTTCCAGTCGATCCGGACGGCGTTCCTGATGTGGTTCTTCTCGTACGCGGAGGTGTCCTCGTCCACCTCAACGAGCACGACCTTCGCGTCGTCGATGTGCTCCTGCACCCAGTCGGCGTCCACCAGGACGTCACTGCGGCTCATGCTGTTCTCCTTCGGCGATCTGCGGAACCTGCGGGGCGGGGCGCCGCGGGGCGCGGTTCGGCACCCGGGCGCGGGAGAGCGCGCAGCGCGCGAGGCGCCGCACGGGGATGAGGTGGGCCGTCAGCCGACGCGGCGACAGAGCATGGCGGCGACGCGGCAGAGGTCGACCGCCCGTCGCTTGGTGAGGCCCCCGACGGGGGTGCCCGCAGCCTGTCGCGTCATGGGGGCGATCGTAACCGGTCGGATGCCGGTTATGTCACCGCCGTTCCGAATGCTGAGACATGGCTGACTGCCATGTGGGACGGTCGGTGTTTCCCGGCTCTCCCGGCTCTAGCCGAGGCTCACGTTCGAGCCGCTGATGGTGATCCGCACCCCGTCCTCGGTCGGCTCCACCGAGTCCAGGCTCACGCCCTCGGGCAGCCCCGTGATGGTCCGCCCGGTGTCCAGCTGCTCCCTTATCGCGGCCTGGACCTGCTCCCCGCCGACGTCCGGGATGTCCGCGTCGTCCACCTGGAGCCGCACCGCCTCGCCGTCGAGCACCAGCTCGCCCGGCACCTCGCCGATGTCCAGCGTCTGCCCGAACGCGGACGCCTGCAGCGTCAGCAGCAGCTGCCCGCCGTCCCCGTAGCCGAACTCGACGCCGAAGCCGCTGTCGCCGGAGGCCAGCAGCTCCCCGTAGGCCCTGGTCATCTCCTCGTAGCTGACCAGGCCCTCGCCGTCGGCCCGCTCGGCCGTGGCGCCGGAGAAGTCGCCGGCTATCTCCACGTCCCGCAGGTCCGCCGAGAGCTCCGAGATCATCAGCGCCTGGCCGTCCACCTCGGCCTCGTAGTCGTCGAGGCCGAGGGTCACGTGGTTCAGGTCGCGGCCGAGCGCCTGGGTGAGGAAGGGGAAACCGTTGATGGTGACGCTCGGCTCGCTGGTGAGCCCGAGACTGCTCCTGGCCTGCGAGGCGACCTCGCTCTGCGCGAACCGGACCGCCACCCGGTCGGCGATGACGGCGAGCACAGCGAGCACGCCCAAGATGATCAGACTTATCCGCAGTGCGCGCATCGGGCCTGCATCCCCCATGGTCCGTCGGTAGGCACCCGGTCATTGGTGCGAAGTGCCGCGAGCGTAACGCGCGCGAACGCGGCGCAGGAGGGTGGGCCGACGCTTGCAGCACGCCCGTTACACGGCCGCCGGTCGGCGGCCGCGCCGTCAGAGCAGGGCCAGCGCGAGCAGGTAGCCGGCCGGGGCCGCGGCCGAGAGCGGCAGCGCGACGCCGGCGGTGAAGTGCACGAACCGGGACGGGAAGTCGTAGCTGGCCACCCGAAGACCGACCAGCGCCGCGACGCCACCGGCCGCCGCGAACGCGATCGCGTCCGGGCCCAGGTCCGTCAGCGGCTCCGCGATCGCCCCCGCGGCGGCGGCCGCGCCGAGCGCCAGCACCGGCCACACGAACGGCACCTTCAGCGCCGCGAACCACGTCGCGGCCGCCACCCCGCACGCCGTCACCGCCACCGCGCTCCCCGAGACCGAGGCGGTGGCCAGATGCCCGGTGGCCACGCCCGTGAGCAGGGTCGCCGCGGCCGTCGCCGTCAACGAGTCGAGCCGCTCGTCGGCCGAGCCACGGTGCCGCAGCTGGAGCACGAGCACCAGCAGGAACCACACCCCGAGCACCGCGATCAGCGCCTCCGGCTGCCGGTCCTCGTCCACCGCGAGCAGCGCCGCGTCGGCCGCCAGGCCGCCGGCGAAGGCCAGCGCGATGCCCTGCCGCGCCGGCCACATCCCGTTCAGCCGGAACCAGCCGGCCGCCGTCAGCGCCTGCAGCACCACGAGCGCCGGCAGCAGGGCCCACCGGCCGAGCGGCGCCGTCGCCGCGAAGAGCGCGGCGAGCGCCACGGTCAGCAGCGCCGGCTGGATCCCCGGGCTGATGATCGGCGACCGTGCCCGGTGCCGGCCGGCGACCGGCTGCGGATCGGCCTCGGGGCGCACGTTCACCATCCCGTTCACGTCGCGGTCCCCCTTCACCTGGCGCCGCCCGCGAAGGGCGGCAGCACCTCGACCGTGCCGCCCTCGGGCAGCGTGACCGTCTCGTGGGTCCGCGAGCCGACCTGCTCCCCGTTCACCAGGAAGGAGCAGCGTGTCAGCACCCGCGCGAACTCGGGCCGGTCGGCGTGCAGCGCCCTGGCCGCCTCCAGCGCCCCGGCGAGCGTGGCGGCCTCGTACGTCTCCTCCGCCGTCCCAGCCGCGGCCTTCGCCGCGGCCCAGTAACGGATCGTGCCGCTCGCCATCCGGCTTCTCCTCGTCTCTTGTCGTCGCTCGTCGTCGCTCGTCGTCTCACGTCGACGGTGTGCGCTGCCGCACCATGATGGCCCGGCGGGCGCACGAGCGGGCGCACGGGTACACGTGCCGGCCCGCGTCGGTGCGGGCAGCAGTGTGATACGCGCCCCTGCGCAACGTGAAATGTTTCGGCTATGCTGCTCGCGAAAGAAGGATCCGGGCACTGACGCCATCCCGGGTCCTTTCGCGTTTTCTGGGCAGAGCCGCTCGAATCGTCCCCGCGCCAGGACAGAGGAAGGAACGCCCCCCGACATGAGTTCGCTGCTTCTCCTTACCAACGCCCTCCAGCCCTCCTCGCAAGTCCTCCCCGCACTCGAGCTGCTGTTGCACAACGTCCGGGTCGCCCCCGCCGAGGGCCCGGCCCTGGTGGACGCCCCCAGCGCCGACGTCATCCTCATCGACGGCCGCAAGGACCTGCCGCAGGTCCGCTCCCTCTGCCAGCTGCTCCGCTCCACGGGCCCCGGCTGCCCGCTGGTGCTGATCGTGACCGAGGGCGGCCTCGCCGCCGTCACGGCCGACTGGGGCGTCGACGACGTGGTCCTCGACACCGCGGGCCCGGCCGAGGTCGAGGCGCGACTGCGGCTCGCCACCGGCCGCCAGCAGCTGTCGAGCGACGACAGCCCGATGGAGATCCGCAACGGCGACCTGTCGGTGGACGAGGCGACGTACAGCGCGAAGCTGAAGGGCCGGGTGCTCGACCTGACCTTCAAGGAGTTCGAGCTGCTGAAGTACCTGGCGCAGCACCCGGGCCGCGTCTTCACGCGGGCGCAGCTGCTGCAGGAGGTCTGGGGCTACGACTACTTCGGCGGCACCCGCACGGTGGACGTCCACGTCCGCCGCCTGCGGGCCAAGCTGGGCCCGGAGCACGAGTCGCTGATCGGCACGGTCCGGAACGTGGGCTACCGGTTCGTGGTCCCGGAGAAGGAGAAGGCGGCGGAGGACGCGGTGACGCGCGAGGCCGAGGCGCTGGTGAAGGAAGCGGCGCGCCGTAGGTAGCCGGTTCTTCCCACCCACCCACCCACCCTTTCGCCGGCCGCGGTGCGGGCACGGCGGCCGGCGAAAGGGTGGGTGGGTGGGTGGGAAG
>NZ_JAVREM010000054.1:0-44562 GCF_031845425.1 Streptomyces millisiae | reverse complement strand
GCCTAGCGCGCAGCGGTCCGCATTTCGAACCAGACCGACTTCCCCCACGGCAGCAGGTCGACGCCCCACCGGTCGGCCAGGGTGTCGACGAGGAAGAGGCCCCGGCCGGTGATCACGTCCATCTCGCGGACCGGCAGCAGGCAGGGAAGCGCCCGGGAGGGGTCCTTGACCTCGACGCGGACCCAGCCGCGGCGGCGGCGGATCCGTAGGCCGAAGGCGGGGGCGCCGGCGTGCTGGACCGCGTTGCCGACGAGCTCGGAGACCAGCAGCACCGCGTTCTCCGTGAGTTCGGCCGGCAGCAGCCAGCGGGTGCCGAACTGTTCTCGGGTCAGCCTTCTGGCGATCCCGGCGGACTCGGGACGGGACGGGAGCCGTACCTCCTGGACCGACGGATCAGCGCCGACGGGTTCCAGGGCCGCGTCGGTCAGTTGCTCCTCGCGCATGAGGTCCCGCATGGGGGTGTCCGCCGCTGCTGCCATGCCCCCCATCATGGCGTGCATATGCCCGGAGCGTGGGCGGTTCCGGGGGAAGTGCCCCCGCGGGGTGAGCGTGGTTTCTCAGTCGCGGGGCCAGAACCTGGCCTTTCCCGGCCCTTCCTCGACGAAGCTCCGCATGCCGTACTCCCGGTCCCGGGTGGCGAACAGGCCGGCGAACCAGGAGCGTTCGATGGTGAGGCCGGTGTCGATGTCGGTTTCGAGGCCGCCGTCCACCGACTCCTTGGCGGCCCGCAGCGCCATCGCGGGCCCGGTGGCCAGTCGGGCGGCCCAGTCGTGGGCCTCGGCCAGTACCCGGTCGGCCGGCAGCACCCGGTCGACCAGGCCGATCGCGAGTGCCTCGGCCGCCGTCACCTGGCGGCCGGTGAAGATGAGGTCCTTGGCCCTGGACGGGCCGACCAGGCGGGCGAGCCGCTGGGTGCCGCCGGCGCCGGGGATGAGGCCGAGCAGGATCTCCGGCTGGCCGAGCTTCGCGTCCTCGGCGGCGAACCGCACGTCGGCGCAGAGCGCCAACTCGCAGCCGCCGCCCAGCGCGTAGCCGGTGATCGCGGCGATCACCGGCTTGGGCAGCCGGGCGATGGCGGTGAAGGCGTCCTGGAGGCCGCGCGAGCGCGCCACCATCGCCTCGTGGTCCATCGCCCGCATCTCCTTGATGTCGGCCCCGGCCGCGAACGCCCGCTCGCTGCCGCGGAGGACCACGGCGCGCACGTCGTCCCGTGCCGTGACCTCGTCGGCGAGTTCGCGCAGTCGGTCCTGGGTGGCGATGTCCAGCGCGTTGAGTGGCGGACGGTCGAGTCGGATGGTGCCGACGCCGTCCGCCACCTCCAGATGAACGGTCATGACCGCCAGGCTAGTCAGCCCCGGTCACACGCCCCAGTCCTCCCAGGCCATGTTCCAGCCGTTGAGGCCGTTGTCGGGGGCGATGACGTCGTCGTTCGAGTTGACGACCTCGACCACGTCTCCGATGAGCGAGTTGGCGAAGAACCAGGCGGCCGGGGTGTCCGGGTCGCCGGCGCCCCGCACGTCGCGCAGGCCGACGCAGCCGTGGCTGGCGTTCTCGTTGCCGAAGACGTCGCCGCCCCAGTAGTTGCCGTGGATGAAGGTGCCCGAGGTGGACAGCCGCATGGCGTGCGGCACGTCGGGGATGTCGTACTCGCCGCCGTAGCCGACGGTGTCGCCGTTCATCCGGGTCTCGACCAGCTTCTCGGTGATGACCATCCGGCCGTTCCAGGTCTCGTAGCCCGGGGCGCCGGTGGTGACCGGGATGGTGCGGATGGACTCGCCGTCCCTGACCACGTCCATGGTGAGGGTGTCCACGTCCACGGTGCTGATCTGGCTGCGGCCGATGGTGAACGAGACGTCCTCGCGGGCCGTGCCGTAGACGCCGGGGGCGCCCTCGACGCCGCGGATCCGCAGCCGCACGTCGACCTCGGTGCCGGGCTCCCAGTACTCCTCGGGCCGGAAGTCGATCCGCTGGTTCCCGAACCAGTGGCCCCTGACCTCGACCGGCGGCTCGGTCACGATCTGGATCGCGTCCCGCACCGCGTCGGTGTTCTCGATCGGCGTGTCGAAGGTGACCGAGAGCTCCATGCCGACGCCGACCTCGGCGCCGTCGGAGATGTTCCAGTTGCTGGTGAAGGTGGCTCCGGCCGCCACCGTGGTGAAGCTGGTGGTCCTGGTGGCCTCGGTGCCCGCCGCGTTCTCGCCGACCACGGCGACGGTGTACTCGGTGTCGTTGGCCAGGTGTTCGGTCGGCTCCCAGCCGGTCGCGTCCTCGGTGAGCTCGCCCGCCACCTCGGTGCCCTCGGGGTCGGTGACCCGCACCTCGGTGAGGGTGCCGTCCTCGGCGCCCACCCGCAGTTCGCCCGAGGTGGGCACGTCCGTCGCGCCGTCATCGGGCGCGATGGATATGGATACTTCGGCCGCCTCGGTCGGCCCGTCGTCCGGATCGGCGTCCCGGCCCTGGCCGCCGCCCCCGCTGCACGCCGTGACCGTCAGCAGCAGCGCCCCCAGCAGTGCCGCCGTCGCCCCCGAGACCCGTCTTCTCGCACGCCGCGTTCTCAATTTGTTTCGCTCTCTCCCTCGCGCGCGCAATACCGCGCGCCGCCCCTCTGTGTGGCCAGGTAATCACATTGTTGCCGGTGGGAATCCCCGACTTCTGTCACCGTTCCGCTGCAGATGGCCTGGTCGTTGCCGTCGGACGCGTCGTGCGGCGTGGCAAAATGCGCATCCCCGGCATTCGGGGTGTAGGGAACAGCGGAAGACCGAGCGGAAGAACGACGGGAGGGCCGCCGTGCGCCACGCACCCCAGCCCGGGCCGGCCGACGTCTGGCCCGGCCGGCCGGAACCGCTCGGCGCCCGGTTCGGCCCGGGGCCCGACGCGGTGGAGGGCACCAACTTCGCCCTGTGGGCGGGCGGCGCGGACGCCGTCGAGCTCTGCCTCTTCGACGACGCGGGGCACGAGACCCGGCACCGGCTCGCCGAGTTCACCCACGAGATCTGGCACGGTTTCCTGCCCGGCGTCCGCCCCGGACAGCGCTACGGCTACCGGGTGCACGGGCGCTGGGCCCCGCTCGCCGGCGACCGCTGGAACCCGGCCAAGCTGCTGCTCGACCCCTACGCCAGGGCGGTGGACGGCGAGTTCGACGGAAGGCCGGCCGAGGTCTACGGCCACGACCGCGACCACCCGGCGGCGGACCTCGCCGACACCCTGCGCGACGCGCGGGACTCGGCGCCGTTCGTCCCCAAGGGCGTGGTGGTGGCCGACCTCCGGCCCCACGCCCCGGCCGCGCCGCGCCCGCGCACCGACTGGGCCGACTCCGTCATCTACGAGCTCCACGTGCGCGGGTTCACCATGCGCCACCCCGGCGTCCCGCCCGAACTCCGCGGCACCTACGCCGGACTCGGCCACCCCGCGGCGATCGAGCACCTCACCCGACTGGGCGTCACCGCCGTCGAGCTGCTGCCGGTCCACCAGTTCGCGCACGACGGGCGCCTCGTCCGCCGCGGCCTGCGGAACTACTGGGGCTACGACTCCATCGGCTACTTCGCCCCGCACGCCGGCTACAGCGCCTCCGGCACCCGCGGCGAACAGATCGGCGAGTTCCGCGCCATGGTCGACGCGCTGCACCAGGCCGGCATCGAGGTCATCCTCGACGTCGTCTACAACCACACCGCCGAGGGCGGCGAGCAAGGACCCACCCTCTCGCTGCGCGGCATCGACAACGCCGGCTACTACCGGCTCGCCGCCGACCCGCGCCACTACACCGACTACACCGGCTGCGGAAACACCCTGCACGTCGTCCGGCCCCACGTGCTGCGGCTCATCACCGACTCGCTGCGCTACTGGGTCACCGAGATGGGCGTCGACGGCTTCCGCTTCGACCTGGCCGCCGCCCTGGCCCGCGCCATGCACGACGTCGACATGCTCTCGCCGTTCCTCGCCGTGATCGCCCAGGACCCGGTGCTGCGGCGGGTCAAGCTCATCGCCGAACCGTGGGACGTGGGCAGCGGCGGCTACCAGGTCGGCGCCTTCCCGCCGCTGTGGACCGAGTGGAACGACCGCTACCGCGACACCGTCCGCGACTACTGGCGCGGCGCGCTGCCCGAGCTCGGCGACCTCGGCTACCGGCTCTCCGGGTCGAGCGACCTCTACGCGGGCAGCGGCCGCCGCCCCTACGCCTCCGTCAACTTCGTGACCGCGCACGACGGGTTCACCCTGCGCGACCTCGTCACCTACGAGCGCAAGCGCAACGAGGCCAACGGCGAGGACAACCGCGACGGCAGCGACGACAACCGCTCCTGGAACTGCGGCGTCGAGGGCCCGACCGACGACCCCGGCGTCGCCGCGCTGCGCCGCAGACAGCAGCGGAACCTGCTCACCACGCTGCTGCTGTCCACCGGGGTGCCGATGCTGCTGGCCGGCGACGAGTTCGGCCGCACCCAGGCCGGCAACAACAACGCCTACTGCCAGGACAACGAAGTCGGCTGGCTCGACTGGTCGTCGGCCGAGGACCCCGAGTGGCGCCCGCTGCTCGACCTGACCAGGCGGCTGATCCGGCTGCGCCACGACCACCCCGTGCTGCGCCGCCGCGCCTTCTTCTCCGGCCGCCGACACGGCCCGGCGGGACTGCGCGACCTCGGCTGGTTCACGGCCGACGGGCGCGAGATGACCGAGGCGGACTGGAGCGCGCCGAGCGCCACGTTGGGCATGTTCCTGTCGGGGCGTGACATCCCGGGGCGTGACCCGGCGGGCCGGCCGATCGTCGACGACAGCTTCCTGCTGCTGCTGCACGCCGGCCCCGAGCCGCTCGACTTCCCGCTGCCGGGACCGCCCTGGGCGTCCGCCTACCGGCTGCTGGTCGACACGGCGCGTGAGGACCAGGACCTGGCGCCCCACACCACCCACCCCGGCGGCGGCACGCTCCGACTCCAGGACCGCTCCGCACAGTTGCTGCGGGCCGAGTGACGTCCCGGAAGTATTGCAGGACCGACACAAAGCCGGCCGTGGCGCGTGCGGTGTCAGTGGCAGTGCGTAGTGTGCTGTTCAGCCGCCGACGCCGGCGGCCGGGCACTCAGAAGGGGAACAGCCAGCCATGGGTATCGACTTGTCGAAGGGGCAGGCCATCAGCCTGCAGAAGCAGGACGGCGGCTCGCTGAGCGCCGTGCGGATGGGGCTCGGCTGGCAGGCGGCGCCCCGGCGCGGGCTCTTCAGGTCCCGCACCCAGGAGATCGACCTGGACGCCTCCGCGGTGCTCTTCGCCGACAAGCAGCCCGTCGACGTGGTCTTCTTCCAGCACCTGGTCAGTGACGACGGCTCCGTGCGGCACACCGGCGACAACCTGGTGGGCGGCGCCGGGCAGGGCGGGGACGACGAGGCGATCCTCGTCGACCTGCCGCGGGTGCCGGTCCACGTCGACGCCATCGTCTTCACGGTCAACTCCTTCACCGGCCAGTCCTTCGCCGAGGTGCAGAACGCGTTCTGCCGCCTGGTCGACGAGACCACCGGGCAGGAGCTCGCCCGCTACACGCTGACCGGCGGCGGCGACTACACCGCGCAGGTCATGGCCAAGGTGACGCGCCAGGGCGCCGCCTGGCAGATGACCGCCATCGGCGAGCCGGCCAGGGGCCGCACCTTCCAGGACCTGATGCCCGCGCTGGTGCCGCACCTGTAGGGCGCCACCGGTACCATCCGGGGCCCCGGCCCTTCGGGGCGGGCACAGCAGACAGCGGCGAACACACAGCGCGAGCGAGGAAACGACAGGGGGCGCGGCGATGGCGGCCGAGCTGATCCGCGGGCAGAACCATCCACTGACCGACACCCGACTCGAGATCCGGGTGTCGGCCGGGCAGCCGGTGTTGGCCGGGGTGACGCTCAACGACGACCAGGGGCGGATGCGGGAGGCGGCGTGGATAGCGCACCCGGCCTCGCCCCGACTGCCGGGCATCGAGGTGTCCCGGCAGGCCGCCGCCGACCACCGGCTCGCGGTCGACCTCGACGCGCTGCCCGAGGCCGTGCACCGGGCGAACGTGCTGCTCGCCCTGCCGTCGGGGGTGGGCGGCCCGGCCAGCTTCGGCGCGGTGGCCGCGCCCACCATCGCCGTCACCGGCCTCGACGGCACCGAGATCGTCCGCTACACGGTCACCGACCTCGCCACCGAGTCGGCCATCGTCGCCGTCGAGCTGTACCGGCGCGGCGGCGGCTGGAAGGTGCGCGCCATGGGCCAGGGGTACTCGGGCGGGCTCGCGGCCATGCTGGAGGACCAGGGCCTGCCGCAGGCGCGGGAGTTGGCCACCACCATCAACGAGGCGGTGGCCCGCGGCATGGCCCGGTCCGTGGCCACGCCCCCGCCGGCCGCGGCCCAGCCGCAGGGGGCGCCCGCCACCACCCCGCCGTCCGGACAGCCGGACCAGCCGGTCGCCGGGGACGCGGCCGGGCACACCATGGAGGAGCGGCTCTACAACCAGGTCTGGGGCATGTTCGAGGACCTGGCGCGGACGACGGCCGCCTACCGCAGCGCGGTCGACTTCGCCGACTCCCGGATGGAGCGCGAGCTCGACCAAGTGCTGTCGGACCCGGCCACCCGGGTCGGCCCGGCCGCCGACGCGGCCCGCGTCCAGGCCCGCGCCCGGCACAGCCAGCTCGTCGACCAGGCGCGCGCCAACTTCGAGCGGGACGTGGCGCAGCTGGTCGCCGAGTCGGAGGTGGTCGAGCCGGCGCTGCCGCCCGCCTTCGCCCGCTGGGACAACCCGGTCTGGCAGGCGTACCAGGTGCCGGGCCAGACGCCGATGGCGCTGCGGCTCGGCGACCTCAGCCTGCCGGAGCGCGCCGACCTGCGGATCCCGATGCTGGTGCGGCTGCCGCTCCAGCGGGGGCTGTGGATCGACTCCGGGCGGCGCGTCGCCGCCTCGCCCGAGGCCGCCGCGGTGGACGCGGACGGCCTGCGGCGGCTGGCCGCCGAGACGGCCACGGCCGTGGTGGCCAGGGTGCTCGCGGTCCACCCGGTGGGCGCGTTCAACGTGCAGGTGATCGACCCGGCCGGCGCCGCGGCCGGCGCGCTGGCGCCGCTGCTGAGCACCGGCGCGCTGCGCGAGCCGCCGGCGGTCGGCCACGCGGGGGTGCGCACCGTCCTGGACCGGCTCACCCAGCGCGTCGACCTGATCCAGATGGCCGTGCGCAGCGGGGCGGTCGACTCGCTGCCGCCCGACCTGGATCCGGCGGAACAGCTGCTCGTCGTCCACGACTTCCCGCACGGCTTCGACGACCGGGCCATCACCCAGCTGCGCTACCTGGCGGACGAGGGCCCCTCGATAGGGGTCAACCTGATCATGGTCGCCGACCGGGAGGACGCCCGGGCCTACGGCCCGGTGCTCGACCCGCTGTGGCGGGCCCTGCTGCGGATCACGCCGGTGCCGGACGACCACCTCGCCGACCCCTGGGTGGGCCACTCCTGGACCTACGAGCCGCCCCTGGCGCCGGGCAACAGCCGGGTGGTCTCGCAGGTCCTCGAGCACCTGGCCGTCGCCCGGCAGCGGTCGGCGTCCTGAGCGCGGCCGGACCAGGACCGGTCAGCGACGCCGGGAGAGCCGCACCTCCTCGATGTCGAGGGCGGTCTGCACCTGGCGGAGCACGGTGTCGTCGATGCGCTGCTGGTCGCGGAGCCTGAGCACCGTGGCCCGCTTGCGGGCCAGCAGCGCCAGGCGCAGCGCGGTGTCGTGCTGGTCGTGCCGCAGCGCCGGCACGTCCTCCGCGCCCTCCCGGTCGGCGCGGAGCACCAGCAGGTGCGCCTCGTACTCCTCGCGCAGCCGCCGCACCACCTCCGGGTCGGTGCCGAGTTCGGCGGCCACCTCGTCGAGGGCGTCGAGCGCCTCCTCGGTGGCCACGGTCTGCGCCAGGTGGCGCTCGTCCTCGACCGAGGTGTCGCGCGGCAGCCGGGCCCAGCGCACCACGGCCGGCAGCAGCAGCCCCTGGCCGACCAGCGTCACCACGATGACGCCGCAGGTCACGAAGGTGATGATGTCGCGGTCCTCGAACGGCGCGCCCGAGTCCAGGGTGTGCGGCACGGCGAGCGCCGCGGCGAGCGACACCGCGCCCCGGAAGCCGGCCACCGCGCTGACCACCCGGGCGCGGTGGCTGACCCGGCGCAGCCGCTGCTGCGGCCGCCGGTCGATCGCCCGGATGAGGAAGACCGCCACGAACAGGAAGGCCAGCCGCACCGCGACGAGCACCGCCGACACGATCGCGACCGTGACCAGGGCCCGGGCGAGGTCGACGCTGGTCAGCCCGCGCACGGCGGACTGCGCCTCCAGGCCGATCAGCACGAACAGCGAGCCGTTGAGCAGGTGCGCGGCCAGCGACCAGGCGGCCTGCGTCTGCTGCCGGGCGCCGGGCAGTCCCACCCGTGGCCCGCTCTGACTCATGATCAGCCCGCACACCACCACGGCCAGCACCCCCGAGGCGTGGATCGCCTCGGCGCCGAGGAAGGCGGTGAACGGGATCAGGACGACGGCCACGCTCTCCTGCAGCGGGTCGTCGAGCCGGCGCCGCACCAGCACCCCGAGCCAGGCCGTCGCGATCCCGGCCGCCGCGCCGCCCGCGTAGGCCAGCAGGAACAGCCACCCGACGTGGACCACGCCCAGGTGCTCGGCGCCGACGGTGATGCCGACGGCCAGGCCGTAGATCACCAGCGCGGTGCCGTCGTTGACCAGGCTCTCGGCGCGCAGCACCGTGAGGGTCCGCCGCGGCAGCCGCCTGGCGAGCACCCCCACCGCCGTCGCGTCGGTCGGCGCCAGCGCCGCGCCCAGCACCCACGCCGGCCCCCAGGGCAGTCCGAGCGCGTGCGCCGTCGCGGCCACGGCCGCCGCCGTGGCGATGACCAGCAGGGTGCTCATCAGCACGATGCCCCGCAGGTTGCTGCGGATCTCGCGCAGCGAGGTGGTCAGGCTCTCCCAGTAGAGCAGCACCGGCAGGAAGAGCAGCAGCATCGCCTCGGGCGGCAGGTGGACCTCCCGCAGCGCGGGCACGAAGCCGAGCAGGGCGCCGGCCGCCAGCAGCAGCACGGGCGGGGCGAGCCCGAGGCGGCGGCCGGCGACCTCGCAGCCCAGCAGGGCCGCGCCGAGCACCACGACGAGTTCGAGGCCGAGCAGGTCGTGGCTCACGGGGACTCCGTTCCGGGCGGTTCCGCTGGTTCAGAAGCTAACCCGGCGGGCCCCCGGATCCCGGTTTCTCAGGGCGCCATGACCGGGTGGACGCTGCCGGCGGCGGCCAGCGCCCGGTGCAGGGCGAGCTCGGCGGTGGGCGCCTCGGTCAGCAGGATGCCGGTGCAGCCGCGCTGGTCGTCGAGGTGGTGCACCCGGTCGCCGGGGGAGAGGGTGGGGTACCACTCGGGGTTGCCGGGGAAGGCGGGCAGGGTGTCAAGGCCTGACCAGCCGGTGAGGGTGCCGGCGGTCGGCGGGTAGACGAGGACGAAGCCGCTGGCCGGGCCGGCGTCGCGGGGCGCGTCGAGCAGCGCGGGGCGCCGGCCGAGGGTGGTGTCGATCAGGGCGTCGTAGACGTTGACCGCCAGGCGGCGGCACAGGGCCTCGCCGACGAGCGCGCCGCCGATCCGCCGGTTGATCTCGACGAGTTCCGGGCCCCGCTCGGTGAGCACGAACTCGACGTGCGCGAACCCCGCCTCGTGCCCGACGGCGGCCAGCAGCCGGCCGATCCACTCCTCGACGCCGGCCGCCTCGGGACCCGGCAGGGCCACCGGGAAGGAGGCGGCCTCCTCGCGGACCGCCGGTTCCGGCGAGACCAGCCGGCTGCACACCCCGAGCAGCCGGGTGCGGCCACCCCAGCTCAGGGTCTCCGCGCTGTAGAGCGGCCCGGCCGCCAGGGGTTCGGCGAACAGGCCGCCGCGCAGCGGGGTGCCGGCGGCGGCGGTCAGGGCGGCGCGCAGCGCGGCCTCGTCGCGCACCAGCCAGACGCCGCGCGACGAGGTGCCCGCGCTGTCCTTGAGCACGGCGGGCAGCCCGATCGCGTCGAGCACGGTCGCGGCGTCGGCCGCCGGGTCCTCGCCGGTCAGGGTTCTGGCGGGCAGCCGGCTGAGGCCGCGATCGTGCAGCAGGGCACGCACCGCCGCCTTGTCGCGGACCAGCCGGACGGCCGCCGGCTCGGGGCCCGGCAGTCCGAGCCCGGCGGCGAGGTCGGCGGCGACCACGCCGAAGGTGTCGGTGGAGTTGATCAGACCGGCCAGGTCGGGGATCCGGGCCAGGGCGGCGCCGCTCGCGGCCGGGTCGAGGGTGTCCACGTCCACGATGTCGAGGGCGCCCCGGGCGTCGGGCGGAAGGTGCGCCAGTTCGTGCCGGTAGACGGCGCGGTCCGCGGTGAGCAGGACGAGCCGGTGCCCGGCGTCGGCGGCGGCCGTCACGATGCGGCCGAGTCCGAAGGAGAGCAGTTCGAGCGCGGCGATGGTCATGGCGCGTCCTCCAGGACGGTGGCGTGGGGCGCGTGGCGGGCCTGTTCCGGGGCGTCGGCGCCGCGCCAGGCCATGACCGACCAGGGCGGCGCGAGGTCGGCGAGCCGGGTGACGCGGCGTGGCCGGAGCGCACGGGCGTCCGGCATCTCGCGGTGCCGGGCGAAGGCCCGCTCCACGTAGCGGTGTCCGGTGTCGGGTCCGATCACCAGGTGGGTCCGCTCCGGGTGGTGGGCCGCCTCCCAGCCGGCGGCCAGGTAGGCGGCGCCGGTGGACAGGCCGGCGAAGACCGCGTGGTCGCGCAGCAGCCCGACGGCGCCGGCGGTGGCGTGCCGGAAGTCGATCCAGTGCAGGGTGTCGTAGAGCCGGTGGCGCACGTTGCCGAACGGGATGGCGCTGCCGATGCCGGCGATGATCGCCTCGGGGTCGCTCAGGTGGTCGCTGCCGAAGGTGACGCTGCCGAACGGCTGGAGTCCGACGAGCCGGACGTCGAGGCCGTGCCGGCGCAGCGGCAGCACGAGGCCCGCGGTCGAGGCGCCGGTGCCGACCGCGCCGACCACGGTCAGCGCCTGGCCCGGCAGCGCGGCGGCCACCAGGTCGGCGAACTCCTGGTATCCGGCGTAGTGGACGGGGTCGTGGTACTGCCGCATCCAGTGCGTGCCGGGCCGCTCGGCGAGGATCTCGCGGACCCGCCGCACCCGCCGTTCCTGGTCGAGGCGGAGGTCGTGGGAGGGCGGCATCTGGTCGACGGTGGCGCCGAGGATCTCCAACTGGACGCGCATGGTGGCGTCCACGGTGGTGGAGGCGACGATGTGGCAGCGCAGCCCGTACCGGTGGCAGGCCAGGGCGAGGGCGAGCGCGTAGATGCCGCTGGAGCTGTCGATCACGGTCCCGCCCGGGCGGATCGTGCCGCGCTCCAGCAGGGTGCGCACGGCGCCGAGCGCCGCGTAGACCTTCAGCGTCTCGAAGCGGGCCAGCAGCGTGTTGGGGGTGAGGCGGACCAGGTCGGGGGCTTTGACGGCGTCGCTGATGTGCTCGTGGACCGGGGCGCCCATGGCGGTCACCGGGCGGCGGCGCGGGTGCCGCGCACCACGAGCCGCTTCGCGTGCTGGTCGTAGGGGGAGGCGTCGAAGCCGCCGTAGCAGGCGACGTCGACGAAGCCGGCCGCCTCGAACAGCGCGCACAGTTCGGCCCCGCTGTAGAGCCAGCTGCTGATCGACGCCTCGCGCGCGGTGCCGTCCCTGACCAGCGTCCAGTCGGTGCGCAGCCGGCGCCAGCCGTCCAGGACGGTGTCGCGCTGGACGACGTAGCCGCCGTCCTCCAACTCCACCAGCTGCGGGCGGCCGATCCAGCCGGCCAGCACCTCCTTGCCGAGCACGTCCACGATGAGCTGCCCGCCGGGCGCCAGCGAGTCGTGGGCGTTGCGCAGCACCCGGGCGTTGTCCGCGGGCTCCTCGAAGTAGCCGAAGGAGGTGTAGACGTTGAGCACCACGTCGAAGGATTCCGGCTCGGTGAACGTCAGCATGTCCGCGCTTATCAGGCGGGGCATGGGAACACCGGCCCGGGCGCAGGCCGTTTCCGCGCGTTTCAGCATGGTCGGGCTCAGGTCGACGCCGGTCACCTCGTAACCGCGGCGCGCCAGCGGCACCAGAAAGAGCCCGGGGCCACAGCAGAGATCCAACACCCGGGATCCCTCGGGGAATTCGAACAACGGCGCGCCGGCCACCAGACGTGCGACCTCGTCGGCCCTCCGGGCCGAGAACATCGTGCTGGAGAAGTCCGACCATAAAGTCTCGTCCTCGTACCACCGCATTCGCGGGCACCTCTGTTCCGGGAGAGAGTGAAGGACTTTCATGCCGCGCGGAACGGTAGTTCACGGGCGGTGCGCTGACAAGAGAAAAGGCGTGCGAAAGGGAGCGGCGGAAAGGCGGGAACTCGGGGGCCATTTCGGCCGACTACGGGGAGGGGCTGTCGAATTTCCGCCCTTCGTTCGAAGCCGTTTTCTCGTGGTCACTTGTTCAGTCGGGCGCGGCGGGCGCCGGGTTCCCGGACGGCGTCCTCGACGGCGGCCGCGGCGCCCGGGGTTCGCATCGGGCTCAGACCCCGGTCGTCGATCCGGGGCGCACGATCATCAGGACCACGACGATCGCCCACAGCAGGTTGAACGTCCCGGTGAGCATGGCGAGCCGGGCGGCGGCGCCCGGGACGACCTCGCCGGCGGGCGCCGCGAGCACGCGCGCCTGGCCGGGCAGGATCGCCGTCGCGAGGAGGGCCGCGGCGATCGCGGTCAGCACGATCGACGTGACCAGCCAGGCGTCGGTCAGCACGCCCAACTGGGCGCCGGTAGCGAGCCCGAAGACCGGGACGAGGATGCCGAGGACCGCGTAGCCGCGGCATATCCGGTGCAGGAGCGCGGCGCCCGCGCCCGGCTCCGGCTCCCGGGCGTAGCGCGGAAAGATCGAGGCGGCCACGGCGACCGGGCCGATGGCCAGGATCGCCGCGAGGACGTGGACGGACAACAGCAGCTTGGCCATCGGGTGGCTCCCCCAAGCACGAGAACTGGGCGTATATGTTGGCTGGCAATGCATAGTACGCCAAGTCGTTCCCTGTGCGGCCCGGCTACCCCTCTCCGGGCTTCCTCGGGGGACAAGTACCGGGAAGAGCCGGGGGTTTGCCGGATCGCGGCGCGCCACGGGACCGGCCGATCCTGGGAGGGCCCCGGAGCGTCCGGGGTGAGGGGAGGGACTCGATGGCCGCGCACCCGCGCGCCTGGACCCCGGCCGGCCGCGCCGCCGGCGGGTACGTCGACCTGTTCGCGCTCGCCGGGATCGCCACCGTCCTGGGCACCCGCGCGTTCCTGGCCCAGGCCGGCTACCCCAGGCTGGGCGGGGGCGGCGGCGGCCTGCACATCGCCCACATGCTGTGGGGCGGGCTGCTGATGGCCGCCGCGGTCCTGCTCGTGGTCTGCTTCCTCGGGCACGCCGTCCGGCGCGCCGGGGCGCTCGTGGGCGGCGTCGGCTTCGGCCTCTTCATCGACGAGATCGGCAAGCAGGTCACGGACGAACCGGGCTACTTCTACCAACCGGCCGCCGGCCTCATCTACGCCAGCTTCGCCCTGCTCCTGCTCCTGGCCCGCCTGGTGCGCCGCCGGACGGCCGACCCCGCCCGGCTCACCGCCGAGCGGCGCACCGCGCACGCCGCCGACCTGGCCCTCGCCGGCGTCACGCGCGGCCTCACCGCCGAGCAGCGGCGATCCGCGCTCGCCCTGGTCGCGGACTCGGAGCGGGACGTCGACACCGCACTCGCCCGGCTGCTGGCCACGGTGCCGGAGCGCGCCCCGGCCAAGCGCCACCGGGCCCGGGCGGCGGGCGCCGTCCGGGCCCTGCGGCGGCTGGCCGGCACGCGGCTCGCCGCCACGCTCGCCGTCGGCTGCGTCGTCACCGAGGCGCTGCTGCTGACCTGTTGGCTCCTCGCCGACCTCGCCGGCGGCCGGCTGTCCGGCGACCCACAGGTGGGCGCCAGCGTCGGCATCCTGCTCAGCGCCGCCGTCTCGGCCGCCCTGGGCCTGGCCGGGCTGCTGCGCCTGCGCCGCGACCGGGCGGGCGCGCTGCGGCTGTTCTGGCTGGCCCTGCTCGTCGACGTGCTGGTGGGCCAGGTCTTCAAGTTCACCGTCAACCAGTTCGCGGCCGTCAGCGAACTCGCCTTCGACCTCGGGGCGTTGTGGGTGCTGACCCTCGCCCTGCCGGCGCGGCGCGAGGCGCCGGGGCCCACCGGGACCCCGACGCCCCGCGAGGCGTCCGCCGCGGCGTCAGGGTGACGCCGCGGTGCCGAACTGGTGGAAGGCGTCGAAGACGAGCCGGCCGCTGACGACCTCGATGGTGACGGTGTGCCGGCCCGGCCGCAGCGAGCTCAGCGCGTACGCGGCGGCCCGCTCCCCGGTCGCGGTGACGGCCAGGTCGTCGGCCACCAGCTCGCCGTCGACGAGGACGTCGACGGTGGCCGCCGTGCCGTCCCCGTCGATCGCGAACCCGCTGCCCCGGAACGGCACCGTGAGCTCGGCACCGGCACGGCCCTCGGAGCGGGTGCGGTACAGGAAGGCGTGCCCCGCGGTGACGCTGTGCGTCCAGGAGCCGGCGGGTCCCGAGAACTCCACGCGCTCGTCGCCGTTGTCGACGCGCTCGGTGGCGTACGGGGCGTGGCCGGGGACCGAGGTGACCTCCAGGTTGTCGAAGCGGTTCTGGTAGAAGCCGCTGGAGATCACCACCCGGCCGGCCACCGTGTCGGCCGAGCGGTCGGTGTACGTGAACACGCGCTCGCCGTCGAGGTAGCCGACGTACTCGTCGCCGCGCAGGTCGAGCCGGATGGTGTGCGGCACGGCCGGATCGAGGTCCTCCAGGGTGCCGGCGAGCAGCGTGCCGCGGGCGGAGCCGGTCGGGAAGGCCGTGACGTCGCCGCGCTTCAGCAGCCCCCAGGTGCCGTCCGGTCGCACGGCGAAGGTGATCCCGTCGTGCACGTCGCCGCCGCTGCCCCGGGAGTTGCGGCCGCCCAGGGCCACGTAGTTCCCGTAGTACGCGTCGGGGTCGTCGTCGACCTTCCGCGCCGGGTCGAAGGGGGTGAGGTCGAACGCGAAGTCCATGCTCACCGAGTAGTTCGCCCAGTGGTCGTCGCCGATCAGGGTGTGCGGGTAGGAGTTGCCGCCGTACCGCCAGAGGCCCGGCTTCAACCAGTAGGGGATGTTCTGCCGCAGGAAGTTGCCGTCGCCCGGCCCCTCGCCGCTCGTCTCGACCTCGAACGCGCCCCCCATGTCGGTGGCGTAGCGCGGGCCGCCGCCCCGGCGTTCGACGTAGTCGAGGCGCTCGCCGCCCACCGGGGCCGTCGGGTACTCGTCGTACTCGAAGTCGTCCCGGTAGAGCGTGCCGCCCGGCCGGCCGACGTCGAGCACCGTGCGCTCGTACGGCTCGGAGGAGCCGGGCCGGTACTCCGCGACCCCCCGCAGCGTGGTGACCGTGGAGATCGAGTGCGGCGCCAGGGTGACGGTGAACGAGCGGCCACCGTCCTCGGCCGGCCGGGTGGCCACCCGCCCCAGGTTCTGGAACCAGTTCTCGTCGTAGCGCTCGCCCGCGTCCGGGCCCCGCGTCTCGAACCTGGTCAGCCCCCTGGACTGGGCGCGCCCCAGGTCGCGGACGGTCACGGTCACGGAGACCGGGTCCGGCGTGTCGTTGGTCAGGACGGTCGAGAAGTCGGTGCGGCGCGGGTCGGCCAGGGTGAGCCAGCTCGCGCCGCTGTCCCCGATGCCGTCCCCGGCCGACCAGCCCGTGCCGTACGAGGCGCCGCCGTCCACGTAGTTCCAGGCCCGTCCTGGCCCGGTCTCGGCGAAGGCCGTGAAGTGCCGGACCATCTGCACCCCGCTGTCGAGCTCGTACCAGCCCGACCAGGGGTCGTGGGCGCCGATCAGCTGCTTCGCGCTGTAGGTGCCGTTCTGGTAGAACGCGCTGATCGCGGGCTGGAAGAGGTAGCGGGTCTGGCCGGAGTCGGAGGGCAGCGGCCCGGCCGAGGCGTCGTTCCGACCGGCGTTGTGGTAACCGAAGATGACGCGGTTGGCGATGTCCAGCGAGCCCTGGGGGCCGGTGAGGCCGCCGTCGCCGGCCAGTTGGACGCGGTTGCGCGACATCGAGGTGGGCGCGATGCCCTCCGAGTACCAGAACTCCTTCCCGTACACGGTGTTGAGGATCCGGATGGCCCGGTCCGCCTGCGAGGTGTAGTGGATCGAGACGGCGTCCACGGCCGTCAGCAGCGCGGCCGGGTCGAGCGGGGCGCCGTCCGTGCCGGTGGTGGGCTCGTCCGGGTCGCCGATCGTCCAGTGGTACGTCGTCGAGTCGCCCTCGGCTGGCGGGTAAACGACGCCGTCGGAGCGGGTCCAGCCGTCGTACTCCCGGCCCGGGAACACCACCCGGTAGACCTTCTGGCCGGCCAGGTCGCCGACGTAGGCGATGTCGTGCGCGACGTTGGTGTACACGCCGTCCTCGTCGACCGGGCGCCCGGGGTCGGCGTCGTCGGCGTCGATCGCGACCGGGCGTTCGAGCCGGTCGATCGCGGCGACCTCGTCCTCGTCGAGCACCCGGACCAGGTCGTTGGCGAAGCCGCGGCCCTTGATCTCGTCGGCCCCGACGAACCTGATCCGCGAGGCGTAGTCGTAGCGCGGGTTGTTCTCCGGGCGGGAGTCCTCGGCCAGGCGCCGCTGGAGATGGTCGAGGAAGGGCAGCACGTCGGCGCGGTCGTAGTCCTCGTTCTTGCCGATGCCGATCCAGTCGATCTCCATCCCGAAGGTGTCGTGGACGGCGTCGATGGTCCGCTTGTACCAGGTGTAACGGGCCTCGATGCCGGCCGCGAGGCCGTCCTCGGCGGCCTCCTCGACCCACCGCGGGTCCGCCCAGCGCAACAGGCTGACCTCGACGTCCGGGTTGATCGACCTGGCGTCGGCGGCGAGGTGCCAGCCGGCGCCGGCCAGCACGTCGGCCTCCTCGTCCGCGGCCCGCATCGACGCGGGCTCGGTCCCGGACGAGGTGTTGGTGTCCGAGCCCAGTTCGACCTTGACCTCGGTGAGGCCCATCCCGGTCACCGGGTCGAAGAGCGTGTGGAGCAACTCCCAGTACCGCTCCGGGTTCTCCTCCTTGTAGTCCAGGAGGAGCCGGGAGGTGTTGTTGCAGGAGACCGCCCCGAACCCGCGGAAGAGGTCGGCGGGGTTCCGGTTGATGGCGTCGCCGTCGATCGTGAACGCCTGCTCGATCGGGGCCGCCTCCGCGTCGGCGGCGGAGGCGGCGGTCGGGTGCGGCGCGCCGAGCCAGGTCAGCAGGAGCACCAGCAGCGGTAGGGTTACGGCCGTTCGTCTGAGTCCACGTGGCATCTGCATCGAAGCCTCGATTCCGGTCGTCAACGCGAGCCGGCTCACGCTAAGCCGAGCCGCTCACGCCCGCACCGCGTCGGCGAACAACCGATCAGAACCGATCAGTTTCGCAAGTGCCGCCTCATCAGGACGCCCGCACGCTCGCCCGCGCGGCCGCCCGCACCGCGCCCAGACCCATGCCGGGGGTGTGGAAGAGGCCCGGCAGCCGGTAGTAGGGCGTCAACTCGCCTCCGGGCGGCGCGACATGCAGGAAGAGAAGCGTCTCCGCGCCCCGGAAGTCGCGCAGCCGCTCGGCGCACGGCCCGCACACGGGCCGGGGTCCGGCGCGGCCGACGGTCCCGTGCAGCGGGTTGTAGAAGCAGAACCGCGCGTCGTCCGGCACCCGCGCGCCCCCGTTGAGCGCCGCGTGTCCGGTACGGGTGAGCGCGGCCGCCGCCAGGACCGTCGCGGCCCCGTGCGTCTGCCCTGCCCGGTCCCGCCGCGCGACGTCGAACACGGCCACGGCCAGGCCCGCCAACTCCTCGGCCTGCCCCCGGGCCGGATGGCCGACGGCGCCGAACCCCCTCAGCCGCCGCAGGAGCGACTTCGTGTCGCCGCGCGTGCCGTCGAGCAGCCGCCGGTACCTCAGCCACTCCACGGGCCGCTCCGCCGCCCCGACCCCGCGCTCTCTCCGGAAGAGACCACCCATCGAACCCCCCCACGACTCCCCTGAGGCCACGCTACGCGCCCGTCGCACGGCGGGAAACCGGTCGGGCGTGGCCGACTCGCGGGTTCACGGTGACCACCGAGGGCACGCGGACGCACCGGAACTGGGCGAGCGCGGTTCAGCGCGCCGCCGGGGAGCGGCGACGGCCGCGCCGGCTGGGTGCGGCGGCGCGCTGGGGGCGCTCGGGCGTGGGCGCCGCGATGGTGACGGGGATGCCCGACGGGGCCTGGGCCCCGGTGATGCGGTGCAGTTCGGCCCCGCCGGAACGGACCCGGGTGGTCTGCGGGACGATGCCCGCCGCCGCCATCAGCCGGGTCATGTCGCGCCGCTGGTCCGGCGTGACCAGGGTGACGACGCTGCCCGACTCGCCGGCCCGCGCGGTGCGCCCGCCCCGGTGCAGGTAGTCCTTGGGGTCGGTGGGCGGGTCGACGTTGACGACGAGGTCGAGGTTGTCCACGTGGATGCCGCGCGCCGCCACGTTGGTCGCCACCAGCGCCGTCACGCCTCCGGTCCTGAACTGGGACAGGGTCCGGTTGCGCTGCGACTGGGACTTCCCGCCGTGCAGCGCGGCGGCCCGCACCCCGCTGGCCAACAGGTCCCGGGTGAGCCGGTTGACCGCGTGCTTGGTGTCCAGGAACATGATCACGCGTCCCTCGCGACCGGCGATCTCGGTGACGGTGGCCTTCTTGTCGGCCACGTCGACGTGCAGCACGTGGTGCTCCATCGCGGTGACCACGCCGGCCGAGGGGTCGACGGAGTTCACGACGGGGTCGGTCAGATAGCGGCGCACGAGCCGGTCGACATTGCCGTCGAGGGTGGCGGAGAAGAGCATCCGCTGGCCGTCCGGCCGTACCTGGTCGAGCAGCGCGGTGACCTGCGGCAGGAATCCCATGTCGGCCATCTGGTCCGCCTCGTCCAGCACGGTGATGCCCACCCGGCCCAGCCGGCAGTCGCCGCGGTCGATGAGGTCCTTCAGCCTCCCGGGCGTCGCGACGACGACCTCCGCGCCGCGGCGCAGGGCACCGGCCTGCCTGGCGATCGACAGTCCGCCGACGACCGTGGCCAGCCGCACCCCGACGGAGCGGGCATACGGCGCGAGCGCGTCGCTGACCTGCTGCGCGAGCTCCCGGGTGGGGACGAGGACCAGCGCGAGCGGCTGTCCGGGCTCGGCGCGCTGTCCCGCGGTACGGGCCAGCAGCGCGAGGCCGAAGGCCAGTGTCTTGCCGGAGCCGGTCCGCCCGCGACCGAGCACGTCACGACCCGCGAGGGTGTTCGGCAGGGTCGCCCCCTGGATCGGGAACGGCACGCTCACCCCCTCCGCGGCCAGCGTGGTGAGCAACTGCTCGGGCAGGTCGAGATCGGTGAACGCCTCGACGGCGGGCAGCGCGGGCGTGACCGTCTTCGGCGGCGCGAACTCGCCGCGTATCGCGGCCGGCCGGCGACCGTGGCCGCCGGCCTGGTTCTGCCCACCGGACCGGCCGGAGGCCGAGGAACGGAGCGGGCCGGTCCCGCCGGAGCGGGTACGGGAGAAGCGGTTGTTCGTGCGTGCGCGGTTCATGCGGAACCTTCCCTGATGCGGCACGTCGACAAGGAATTCCCGCAGCGGCTGAGCGGCACGGAGAATCGCGAGAACGAGCCAAATGGAAACAGCGGCGGAATCGGACCCGCCTGCCGGAGGAAACGTCGGGTCATCCGCCCGAATATGTCGAGCGCTCCGGTAGCAGGCCGGAGTTCACGTCCAGAAGCGTTGCGTCGCCCCAGACGACGACGTCAGGCGGGAACGGTGCTCTCAACCGTCGGGCCCCGCTGGCCCTGAGCGCTGTCGAGGTGCACGGTGCCGGACGCGGCGTCGTCGTCCTTCGGGGCAGTGCTCGGCGCCCACACCGTGCGGCCGCCGTGTCACCGCGATGATCACCCCGTCCGGAAAACGGCCGGAAACACAGAAGTGCTCCCAGCGGTGGAAGGTCCGATGGGAGCGCTCGAAGATCCGGAAACCGCAACTGCAACTGGGCTCGACGGTAGCACAGCGGATCGGGTCGCGCGTGGTGAGTGATTTCACTCAGCCGATGCGCGAGCCACCGCGCGGCACGCGTGGTCCTGGTGCGGTTCGCGCTCATGGGTTCTGAACGATCCGCTCTCCGCGGAGTGGCGCGAGGTCGGCTGCGGCACGGCGGCTCGGGTGCCGCAGGGACTTCTCAGGGACTTTCCGCGCCTCAGGGCGCAGAGGCTCAGGCCGCCAGCCAGACGTCGATCGCGGCCAGGCCGCGGCGGCCGGCTCCGGGCATGAAGTGAGCGTAGTGCTCCAGGGTGATGGCGGGTGAGGCATGGCCCAGCCACTGGGAGTGGCTGACGACGGACTCGCCCGCCTCCAGCTGCACACTGGCGTGGGTGTGCTGAGGACGTGGAACATGTCCTCGCGGGACAGCTCGAAGACCGGGTGACGACGGACGCGCCCGCCGTGCCGAGCATGGCGTGATGCACGCCATCGCCCTTCAAACGGCAGTCGCGGAGGATCTTCCAGCTCTTCATGCGCGCGAAGGTGTGCTCGACGCGGGCGCGGACCTTTCGGTCTGAGCGGTTGTGCTTTTCCTTCCAGGCCGGACGTGCTTCCTGGCAGCACACACGGCGGTGCGGGATCACCAGGCCGGTGCCGCGGTAGCCACCGTCTGCTATCACCACGGTCTTGCCGACTGCTCGGCCACCGCATGGTCACGTGTGGGCACCAAGGTGCCATCGCGGAACCGTCGGCGCTGGCGCAGTGCTGATAGCGGTGCAATGCGGTTGATGATGCGGTCGGCCGCAGATTCGAGATTCCAAACGGCGGCGCGAGCTGGCGTAGCGTCAAGGTTCTCGGCAGCGTGGCGGTGGGCTTGCGGTGTGCTGGCCTCGTGGATTCCTCGGCTGGCGGGTGCGATAGCAGGCCGGTGTCGTCGCATACCTGTGCCCTTGACGAACTGTTCCTGCCGCACAGGACAATCACGTCGACGACGCTCTCGTGATCCCCGTCGACCACGTCGTGTCGGTGACCGCTTCGATCAACGAGCGCAGTTCCTCGTCGGGCGCTACCAGCGGATGGGGAGGTGGAGGGGGCCGCGGGCGACGAGGCCGGGGTGCCAGGGGACGGCGTCCGGGTCGGCGTCGAGCGCCAGCTCGGGCGCGCGGTCCAGCAGGGCGCGCAGGGCGGTGCGGGCTTCGAGGCGGGCTAGTGGGGCGCCGAGGCAGTGGTGGATGCCGTGGCCGAACGCGATGTGGCCGCGGGGGGCGCGGTGGATGTCGAAGCGGGTGGGGTCGGGGAAGCGGGCCGGGTCGCGGTCGGCGTCGGCGATGACGGCAAGCACGAGGGCGTGGTGGGGGATGACGGTGCCGGCGATCTCGATGTCCTCGGCGGCGTAGCGGGCGGTGGCGGTCAGGACCGGGCCGTCGTAGCGCAGGATCTCCTCGACCGTGTTGTCCAGCAGGGACCAGTCGGCGCGTAGCGCCGCCAGCTGCTCGGGGTGGCGCAGCAGGGCGAGCACGCCGTTGCTGATGAGTCCGACCGTGGTCTCGTGGCCGGCGATCAGCAACAGCCAGCACATGTCGAGGAGTTCATCTGCCGAGAGCTGGTCGCCGTCACGGTCTGCGGTGCGGAGGAGGGCGCTGAGGAGGTCGTCGCCCGGCTGCTCGCGCTGGGTGGCGAGGAGCCCGGCCAGGTACTGCGTCATCGTCGCCCGCATCTTCGGCATCTCCTCGGGTGGGCCCGCCGTCAGGGCGCGGGACCAGTGGCGGAAGCGCTCATGGTCCAGGTGGGGGACACCGAGGAGTTCACAGATCACGGTGATCGGCAGTGGGAAGGAGAAGGCGGCCACCAGGTCGGCGCGCCGGTCGGGGGCGGCCAGCATCGTGTCGAGGAGGGTGTCGGTGATCTCCTTCACGCACGGGGCGAGGGCCGCGATCCGGCCGGGGGTGATCTCGCGGGAGACCAGCCGGCGCAGCCGGGTGTGATCGGGGGGATCGGAGTTCAGCAGGTGCGGGCCTGCCCGCTCCCGCTCTGCCTCGACCGGGCCCGTCGCGAGGATTTTGACGAGCCGTGGATCCGTCAGTGCCGCACGCGCCTCGCGATGGCCGACGACGAGCCAGGCGTGGAAGTCGCCGGGCAGATGGGCGTAGTGCACCGGGCCGCGCTCGCGCAACGCCGCGAAGTACGGGTACGGGTTCCGAAAGAAGCCGTCGCCCTCGGCCGCCAGATCGACGATCTCGCCTGTCCGTGACTCCGTCACGTTCGCTCCTTGGTCGCGAGATGCCCTATTTCCTCCAGGAAGGGTAGGCGTCCCGGCATCAGTTTGGCTACACCGTGTTCTCTCGCGCATACCGAGCGCAACGGGCGGGCAGGGTAGGTGCGGGCCGCGGCTCGCACCTACCCCTGCGGCTGACCCGTTTCCGCCCCTGTGACGGGCCACAGCGGTAGAGCGGGTGGGCAGGGCCGGGGTGGCTCGGCGGCAGGAGGCGGGTGAGCATGTGACACATGGTCAGCGACACTTCTCTTCGTACGCGGAAGAGATCTGCAGCGCGCTGACGCGGTTTCCCGAACGGGAGGCGGTGGTGCGCGGTGAGCAGCGATTCACGGCGGGGCAGTTGCGCGACCTCGTGTTCCGGATGGCCCGGGTGTTCGAGACTCGCGGGCTGGGGCCGGGCAAGACCGTGGCGTTGCTGGGCGGCAATCTGCCGCAGCTCCTCGCCGCACGATACGCGGCTCATCTCCTGGGCTGCCGGGTCGTCCATCTCTACGCCAGGTTGTCGGTCGCGGCGCAAGCCGTGATCGTCCGGGACGTCGAGACCGGTGTGCTGGTCGTCGATCCTCGGGTCGCCGGACGGGCAGGGGAACTGGCTGCTCGGTCCGGGGTGCCGGACATTCTGACCCTGGGGCCGGCAGCAGTGGGCGAAGACCTTTTGGAACTGGCCGCTTGCCGCAGTGCCGGGACGTTCCCGGGCCGGGCCCGGCCGCAGGACATCTGTGTGATTCAGTACACCGGCGGCACGACCGGACGCCCGAAGGGTGTCTGCACCACGTTCGCGCAGGAGGCCGCCCGAGGGGAGCGGCCACGGGTGCCTGATGTGGCTCGTCGCTTGTTGGTATGCACCACGCTTGCTCATGCCGCCGGCCGTCTCACCGACCGGACGCTTGCGGCCGGCGGCTCGGTGGTGCTGCTTGAGGACTTCGAGCCCGCCGAGGTTCTGACGGCGATCGAACGCGAGCGCATCAGCTGGCTGTTCCTGCTCCCACCGCTGCTGTCCCGATTGCTGGACCACCCTGATTGCGGTCGGCGAGACACCTCTACCCTGACCACACTCCTCTACGGCGGCTGCGTCGCCTCTCCTGGTCGGATCTCCGAGGCCCTCAGCCGGATCGGCCCGGTGCTCTCCCAGGGGTACGGCCAGATGGAGGCTGGCGGCATCAGCCAGTTGACCACCGAGGACCACGATCCTCAGCGCCCCGAGCGGCTGCGCTCCGCCGGCAGACCTCTGCCAGGCGTCAGGGTGGCGATCCGAGACACAGCGGGGAACGACGTGCCCGCCGGTGAAGCCGGGGAGATCTGCGTCCGCTCCGACACCGTCATGCAGGGCTACTGGAAACAACCCGAACTGACCGCAGAGGTGCTGCGCGACGGCTGGTTGCACACCGGCGACCTCGGCCGTCTGGATGCCGATGGCTACCTCACCGTCCTCGACCGGCTCAGGGACGTGGTCATCATGGTCGGCGGGAAGTTCCACACCTCCGAACTGGAGGACGTGCTCGAATCCCATCCCGGCGTCCGACAAAGCGCCGTGTTCGGTATCCCAGACACCGACGGGGTGGATCAGGTACATGCCGTCGTCGTCCCGACACCGGACGGCACGGTCGACGAGAGGCAGCTGCGTGAACTTGCGCGTACGGAACTCGGCGAGATCTACGACGCGATCCGAATCACCTTCACCACCCAGTTGCCCCTCACCGAGACCGGAAAACCGGACAAGAAACTGCTGCGACAGCACTCCAGCCGAACGCCACCCAACTGCGGCGCAGACTCCTGCGCTTGACCTGCCACATTGCCTGGCAGCGAGAGAGCCCTGGGTGAGCATCGACCGGCAGGCGAGGATCCTGCACACGATCCGTAGCGCGATCGCCGACCGAGGCGAGGCTCCGACCATCCGAGAGATCGCCCGGACGGTCGCCCTCTCCAGTCCCGCCACGGTGCACCACCACCTACGGGATATGGAGCGGCAAGGCGTCATCTGCCGCAGTGGCCAAGGGCGTTCGCTGCGCTACCTGCCTCGGCGATGACGGGGAGTGGCCGGCTGCGTGCGGCGGCCAGCCGCCGCCGGCGCCCCGAACGTCGCCGCCACCGGGCGCGAGGACCTGCTCAACGAGTCCGTGAGTGCCGACGGTGCCCAGCCGTCGCGGCTCCGCCCGGGGGCAACGCGGCGTGGGCCCCGGCGGAGAAGGAGGCGTGTCATGGGCGTTTCCGCATCCGGGCGTCGTGCTCGGCGTACGGGCTGAGGCCGGCCTCGGCCCGGCGCTGGTCGAGCCGGTCGAGGTCGGCGATGGGGCGCGGTCTCACCCCGGCACCGTCGCCGTTGTCGAAGTACTGCGTCCCATACAGCTGCGGTTGTCCTTCGTGGACGAGGCAGCGGTCGGTGATGTAGGCGAGGTGGCGTCGGGGCGCCTCGCCCTTCGCGACCGCCTCGGCGATGAGGTCTCGAGCATGGCGCTGGAACTCCGGATCGGCGTCCGAGTGCTGGGCGATGAGCCAGGCCGCGTTGGCGGCGTGCCGGCCGACGAGCGAGAGCCCGGGCCAGCCGTGGGCGGCGATCACACGCTTGAGGAACGCCGTGTTGTCCGCGTCGATCCTGCGCATGCGCTCCAGCACGTCGCTCGGCCAGGGCCCGGTGTCGGGCAGGAGGCCTCGCACGTGCTGGTCCTCGTCGCGGCGGCGCAGCAGCTCCGCGGCGAGTTCCGCGGAGGAGTCGAGGTCATCGGCGGCTCCGCCGGTCGTCTTGCTCACGCGCACCCCCAGCTCGTCGGCGCCAGGGTAGAGCCGGAGGCTGGCGAGCGGGAATCCATGCGCACGGAGGACCTGATCCGGGCCGCCCGCCGACGCCCCGCCCGCTGCGAGTGGTGGCCGCCTCCGACCCGCTGGTGGGCTTCCTGGCGGCCGGCACCACAGCGCGCCAGTCCCGGCCCTCCGGCCCGGCCGACTCCTCTACGCCTTGCACGGCCTCCTGAGCGGCCTGAGGGCTCCTGACCGCGCTGGTAAGGACAGGCGGGTGGGGCAACCGCGGGGCAGGTTGGCGCTTTGGGGGCCGTGCCGCGCGGCAGGTGGTCGTAGTCGTGTCCCGGCATGGAGCTTTGCCGGTCTGCGCCGTCGGCGTTCGCGCCGGGAGCGGATCGGCGGTATCCCCTTCACCAGTGGGATCAGGGACTCTCAGGCCGTGGCAGTCCGGAGAGACCTTGTCCACCGGCGTCCACGACATCTGGCGCCGGCCCGGCCCTTCAGACCCCTGGCAGATCCAGATCATGCTCGACGAGGCAGAGGGCCAGAACTGGATCTCCAGGCGATGTGCACTGAGTCGGATACGAAGCACCGACAGGGAAGGGGAGTCCCATGCCGGATCAGCCGCAGCAGGACTGGGGGCGCCTTGTGGCTGCGGGACCGCCCTTGAGACGCACACTCCTGGTGACGGCCCTGCATACAGGCTGGTCAGCGACCCGTCCCTCATGGATCTCCCAGGGACTTCTCCAAGACTTTCCGCTGGGTAAGCCAGGAAGGGCTAGACAGAGGTGAAAGAGCCATTCCAGCAGGTCGGAGGCGGCCCGGTCAGCACTCCACCACGTTGACCGCGAGCCCGCCGCGGGCCGTCTCCTTGTACTTGACGCTCATGTCGGCGCCGGTCTGTTTCATCGTGCGGATGGCCTTGTCGAGTGAGACATGGTGGCGGCCGTCGCCGCGCAGCGCCATGCGGGCGGCGGTGATGGCCTTGACGGCCGCCATGCCGTTGCGCTCGATGCACGGGATCTGCACCAGGCCGCCCACGGGGTCGCAGGTGAGGCCGAGGTTGTGCTCGATGCCGATCTCGGCCGCGTTCTCCACCTGTTCCGGGGTGCCGCCGAGCACCTCGGTGAGCGCGGCGGCGGCCATCGAGCAGGCCGAGCCCACCTCGCCCTGGCAGCCGACCTCGGCGCCCGAGATGGAGGCGTTCTCCTTGAACAGCATGCCCACCGCGCCGGCCGCGAGGAGGAAGCGGACGACGCCCTCCTCGTCGGCGCCCGGCACGAAGTCCATGTAGTACATCAGCACCGCCGGGATGATGCCGGCCGCGCCGTTGGTGGGCGCGGTCACCACCCGGCCGCCGGCCGCGTTCTCCTCGTTGACCGCCATCGCGTAGAGCGTCACCCACTCCAGCGCGGCGTCGGCCGGGTTGCCCTCGGCGCGCAGCCGGCGGGCCGAGGTGGCGGCCCGGCGGCGGACCCTGAGCCCGCCGGGGAGTATCCCCTCGCGGTCCAGGCCGCGCGCCACGCAGGCCCGCATCACCGCCCAGATCCGCAGCAGTTCGGCCCGCACCTCGGCCTCGCTCCGCCAGGCCGTCTCGTTGCGCAGCATCAGCGCGGAGACGGAGAGGCCGGTCTCCCGGGTGAGCCGCAGCAGCTCGTCGCCGGTGCGGAAGGGGTGGGGGAGGCGGGTGTCGTCGAGCCGGATCCGGTCGGCGCCGATCGCCTCCTCGTCGACGACGAAGCCGCCGCCGACCGAGTAGTAGGTCCTGGTGAGCAGCGGCTCACCGGCGGCGTCCGCGGCGGCCAGCCGCATGCCGTTGGCGTGGTACGGCAGCGCCTCGCGCCGGTGCAGCACCAGGTCGGCGTCGGGGTCGAACGGGATCGGGTGGGCGTCGCCGATCTCCGCGGCCAGCAGCCGCAGCCGGCCGCTGGCCCGGATCCTGGCCACCTCCTCGTCGGCCCGGTCCACGTCCACCGTGTCGGGGGCGTGGCCCTCCAGGCCGAGCAGCACGGCCTTGGGCGTGCCGTGGCCGTGCCCGGTGGCGCCGAGCGAGCCGAACAGCTCGGCCCGCACGGCGGCCGTGTGCGCCAGCAGCCCCTCGTTCTTCAGGCGCCGGGCGAACATCCGCGCGGCCCGCATCGGGCCGACGGTATGCGAGCTCGACGGGCCGATGCCGACGGAGAACAGGTCGAAGACGGAGAGGGCCATGGCCTGGGGCGCCCGGTCGTCGATCAGCCGTTGGTGAGGGCGTCGTACTCGGCGGCCGACATCAGCCCCGCGGGCTCCGCCGACTCGTCGACCCTGACCCGGAACAGCCAACCGTCCCCGAACGGCTCCGTGTTCACCAGCGACGGGTCCTCGACGACGGCCTGGTTGGCCTCGGTGATCTCGCCGCTGACGGGGGAGTACAGCTCGCTGACCGACTTGGTCGACTCCAACTCGCCGCAGGACTCGCCGGCGGTGACGGTGTCGCCGACGGCCGGCAGCTGGACGAAGACCACGTCGCCGAGCGCGTCCGCCGCGAACCGGGTGATGCCGACCGTCGCCACGCCGTCCTCGACGGCCGAAAGCCACTCGTGCTCCTGGCTGTAACGGAGCTGCTCAGGGTTGTCGCTCATGAGGGGATTCTCCCGGATCAGGGTGGTTGGTGGTACGAATGGCTGGCTACTTCTGGCGCCGGTAGAACGGCAGCGCGACGACGTCGCACGGCTCGTGCGTCCCCCGGACGTCGACGGCGACCCCTTCGGTGCCCGGGGCGGCGTGCGCCGCGTCCACGTAGGCCATGGCGATGGGCCGGCCCAGCGTCGGCGAGGGGGCGCCCGAGGTGACCTCGCCGATCACCGTGCCGTCCGCCGCCACCACCGGGTACCCGGCGCGCGGCACCCGCCGGCCCCGGGCGACGAGGCCGACCAGGACGCGCGGCGGCTGCCGCTCGGCCCGCTCGGCCGCGGCGGCCAGCGCCTCGCGGCCGACGAAGCCGCCCGGCTTGCCGAGCTTGACCACCCGGCCGAGGCCGGCGTCGAACGGGGTGGTGTCGGTGGTCAGCTCGTGGCCGTAGAGCGGCATGCCGGCCTCCAGGCGCAGCGTGTCGCGGCAGGCGAGGCCGCAGGGCACCAGACCGTCCGCCGCGCCGGCGTCGGTCAGCGCCCGCCACAGCGTTTCGGCGTCCTCGGGGGCGCAGAACAGCTCGAAGCCGTCCTCGCCGGTGTAGCCGGTGCGGGCGATCATCGCCGGCCGGCCGGCGACCGTGCCGGGCAGGCCCGCGTAGTAGCGGAGGGACGCCAGGTCGGCGTCGGTGAGCCGGCCGAGGACGGCGGGGGAGGCGGGGCCCTGGACGGCGATCAGCGCGTACCGCTCGCGGTCGTCGCGGACCGTGGCGTCGAAACCGGCCCGCCGCTCGGTGAGCGCCGTCAGCACCGGGTCGGTGTTGGCCGCGTTGGCCACGACCAGGAACTCCTCAGCGCCGAGGCGGTAGACGATCAGGTCGTCGAGGATGCCGCCGCGCTCGTCGCAGATCATGGTGTAGCGGGCCCGGCCGACGGCCAGCGCGGAGGGCTCGCCGACCAGCGCGTGGTCGAGCAGCGCGCCCGCCGCGGGCCCGGTCACGGTGATCTCGCCCATGTGT
This sequence comes from Streptomyces millisiae, assembly GCF_031845425.1. NCBI lineage: Bacteria > Bacillati > Actinomycetota > Actinomycetes > Kitasatosporales > Streptomycetaceae > Streptomyces > Streptomyces millisiae. The sequence continues at coordinate 15,873 of NZ_JAVREM010000054.1, read as the reverse complement.
GAGAGGTCGAAGAGGCCCGCGGCGGTGCGCACCGCCTGGTGCTCGGCGCGCTCGCTGCCGTAGCGCAGCGGCATCCGCCAGCCGGCGAAGTCGGTCATGACCGCGCCGAGCGCGGTGTGCGTGGCGTCGAGCGGGGTGGTGCGGGACATGGGCGTGGGCTCCAGGTGCTCCGGGGGCGAGGGGCCGGTGTACGGCGGACAGAGCCGACCGCCGTGGCCCTCCCCATCTGTCATCGGCACCTGAGAGGTTCGCCGGGCGCCCGGGCGGGCGGAGCGGCTTGCACCGTGGGTGGGGCCGGCCCCGAGGGGCTGGCCCGCTTTTCAGATTCGCCTTCCGCGTGCGGTATCGGGGCCTGAGAGATTCAAGGGAGGACTTGCTCCTTCGGCGCCCCGGAACGCCGGGGACTCTCCCGCGCGCGGTCGAACGGCCAGTATGCGGTTGTGCGGACATCATCGCACGAACCGTCGCCGGCGGCCCGGTCGCCGGGGCGCTCGGCCCAACGGCCGTGCCCGGCAGCCGTTATGGTGCCTCTCGACGCTCGCGAGTGGATCGTGATCTGAGCGGATGGTGGGCTGAAACGATGAACATGGCAAGGCAGGGTCCCGGCTATGGCGGCGGCTGGCCGGGCAACGAGCTCGAGGAGACGCTGGCGGCGGCCCTCGGCGTGGCCGACGCCGGCCCGCGGCTGCTGAAGGTGCTGGCCCGCAGCGCCCTGTGGGTGCCGCTGCCCGAGGGCGGCGGCCGGGAGAGCCGCAGCCTCGACCTGCCGACCATCGAGCTCAACGGCGGGGTGTTCGTGCCGGTCTTCAGCTCGGCCGAGCAACTGCACCTGGGGGGCGCCTCGCACCTGCCGTTCGCCGTCGCGCCGGCGTGGGAGTTCGCCCGCGGACTGCCGCCGCAGGTCGGCATCGCCGTGAACCCCGGCGGCACGGTCGGCGTGCCGGTGCCGCCGGCCGTGGTCGCCGAGCTGTGCCGGGTGAACCCCGGCGAGCGGGCGCCCGGCGTGCCCTCCGGGGCGCGGATGCGGCTCTTCCAGCCCGACTGGCAGGAGGACCCGATCGACTTCCTGTCCGCCGTCTCCGGCGAGCTGACCGGCCTGGGCTTCGTGCGCACCGCGCGGCGCGGCCTGGCCAGCACCGAGGGCGGCTCGCCCTCGCTCTTCGTCGGCGTGGAGCTCGAGCACCTCGACGACGCCAGCCGGCTCGCCGTCCACGACGCGCTCGGCCGGGCGCTGGCCAGCAGGCCGGTGGCCTGGCCGGTGCAACTGGTGCTTCTTGATGCCGCCGAGGATCCCGTGGTGGACTGGCTCAGGGAGTGCGTGCAGCCGTTCTACACGCGGGACGCCTGACGCGCACCGCGCGGTCTCCCCGACGGTCGGCGCCCTGGCCGGCCGCCCGCGGCTGACGGCGCACCACGGCGTACGACGGCGCGCGACGGCGGCGTGAACCGCACGGGGAGGGGTGGGACCGGTGACCGGTGGCGAGGGCGTCGGAGCGGGCGTCGAGGAGCTGCTGCCCAGCATCGCCCCCGACCGCCTCGACGCGTACGAACGGCTGCTCGCGGCGCTGGCCGCCGGCGAGGTCTGGATGCTGCTGTGGCACGGCCGGTCGGGAGACCCCGAGGCCCAGTACGGCAGCATGGAGGTGGCCGGCCACGGCTACGCGCCGTGCGTCACCTCCGAGCGCGAGCTGCTCGCCAGCGGCTGGACCAGGGAGCACGAGGTGGTCGGCGGCCGGGACATCGCCGCCGCGCTCTACCCCGACCACTGGGGCCTGTGGCTCAACCCGCACGCCCCGGGCGGCGGCCTGGGCGTCCCCTGGCTCGACCTGCGCCGGATCGCCGGCGGCCTCGACCGGCTCCCGGCGGGACCGCTGCGCATCACCGAGCCGGCCGTCAGAGCCGACGGCTTCTACGCCGAGCTCGTCGCGCTCGCCGAGCGCACCCGGGTGCTGCGCAGCCTGCGCCGGGCCTGGGTGCGGCCCGCGGTGGGCCCGGCCTACCTGGTGATCGGCCTGGACGTGGAGGAGCCGGAGGACCGCTCGGCGGAGGCCGTGCGACAGATGATGCGCCAGGCCATCGCGGCCGTCCCGGAGGGGCTGCCGGTGGCCACGGTCGCGATGGCGGACGGTTACGACCCGGTCGCCATGTGGTTACGCGCCAACGCGCGCCCCTTCTACGACCGCGACGCCCCCGCGGCACACGATCCGGGTGCACTGCGCCAACACGGGTACGGGTATCCCCGTCCCCACTGACCGGGCTGACCGGGCGGAGGTACCGGTCCCGGGGTTACGGTGGAGACAGACGTCGCATATCAGACACTCGTGCTCTGAAAGGGGACGCTGCATGTACACGGTGAAGAGTTCGCTGCCCGACACCGCGACCAAGGTCGTCGGCGAGGCGTTGCAAGGGGCACTGGTGGACCTCATCGACCTCGCGCTGGTCGCCAAGCAGACCCACTGGAACATCATCGGGCCCCGGTTCAGGTCGATCCACTTCCAGCTCGACGAGGTGGTCACGACGGCGCGCTCCCACTCCGACACCGTCGCCGAGCGCTCCGCGACCCTGGGCGTCTCCCCCGACGGCCGCGCCGCCACCGTCGCCGCCGGCACCGGCATCGCCAAGGTCGCCGACGGCTGGCAGCAGGACACCCAGGCCGTCCGCACCATGGTCGACGCGCTCAACGCGGTGATCATCCGCATGCGGGAGCGCATGGACGAGGTCGGCCCGGTCGACCGGGTCACCGAGGACATCCTGATCCAGGTCACCAAGGACCTCGAGAAGCACGCCTGGATGTTCCAGGCCGAGAACGGCGGCTGACACCGGCGCCGGACGACGGCGGCCGAGCGGCGAAGGACCCCCGACCGGGCGGTCGGGGGTCCTGGCATGTCGCCCCACGTCGTAGCTTTCTGGGGAGGGGCCGCCCCGGCGGCCCGAGGGAGCGGCACGGCAGGGGAGTTGAGGATGGGCGCGCAGGACGCGCAGGATGTGCGGGACGGGCGGGACGCGCAGGACACGGCCAGGAGGCTGCGGGCGATCACCGACGAGCTGTCGGAGCGCTTCTACGAGCGGGCCGACGTGGTGCGGACGCTGGTGGTGACGCTGCTGGCCGGGCAGCACTCGCTGGTGCTCGGCCCGCCGGGGACGGCGAAGTCCGAGCTGGCCCGGGAGCTCACGGGCCGGGTGGAGGGCGCGACCTACTGGGAGATCCTGCTGTCCAAGTTCACCGCGCCGACCAGGATGTTCGGCCCCATCGACGTCGCCGCGCTGGCCAGGGGCGAGTACCGGCAGGTGTACGAGGGCCGCGCCACGACCGCGCACATCGCCTTCATCGACGAGATCTTCAAGTGCTCGACGGCCGCGCTGAACGAGACCCTCGGCTACCTCAACGAGCGGATATACCACCCGGAGAACGGCGGCGCGCCCGTCCGCTGCCCGCTGATCGGGGCCATCACGGCCAGCAACGAACTGCCCGGCGGGGAGGACTCGGCCGCGATCTACGACCGGCTGCTGGTCCGGATCGAGGTCGGGTACCTGACGGACCCCTCGAACTTCGCCGCGCTGGTCCGCTCCGCCGTCCGCCGCCCGGCGGCGCCGACCAGGACCACGGTCGAACTGGCCGCGCTGCGGCACGCCGTGACCGACGCCGTCCCCGCCGTGGATGTGCCCGACGCGATCGTGGACGCGGTGTGCACGCTGCGGGCCGCCCTGCGCCGCAGGGAACTCGTCGCCTCCGACCGCCGCTGGCGGCAGGCGGTGGGGCTGCTCCAGGCGTCCGCGTACCTCGACGGCCGCTCGGCGGTCGGCGAGACCGACCTCACGGTGCTGACCCATGTGCTGTGGGACTCGCCCGCCCAGCGCCCGACCGTCGAGCGCGAGGTGCTGCAACTGGTCAACCCGGACGCCAGGGAGGCGCTCGACCTGGCCGACACCATCGAGGAGTTGGAGGCACAGCTCGACGCCATGGCGGGGCAGTCCCGGGAGGCGCTGAGCGAGTGGGTCATCAAGAAGGCCCACAGCCGGCTCGCCATCGCCGGGCAGCGGCTGGAGAAGCTGCGCGAGGAGGCGGTGCGCGCCGGCCGCTCCACCGCCGCCATCGACCGGGTCACCGGGCGCCAGCGCGCCGTCCGCGCCCGTGTCCTCACCGAGGCCCTCGGCGTGGACGCGAGCATGGTGCGGGCCCAGCTCTGACGGGCCGGAGGACCAGATGGTGGACGACGTGCCGGCCGGCGGGCACACCGCGGCCGTGGTCGCGGACCGGTTCGACCGGCTCACCTGGCGCGACACCTACCGGCAGTCGGCCGGACTGCGGGAGCTGGTGGAGGAGCTGACCGAGCGCCACGAGCACGCCGGCGACCTGCTGACCGACGCGTTCCTGGCCGCCTACCAGGTCCGCCCACGGCTGCGCGAGCACGGCGAGATGGCCCCCTCCCGGCTGGTCAACCACCGGATCGTCGCCGCGCTGACGGAGTCGCCGGACTTCGCCGAGCTGCGCCGGGAGACGGCCGGCGACCCCTATGCCGCCGCCATGGCCGTGCTGGCCCAGGCCGCGGCGCTGCGCCGGATGCTGGAACGCTCCCGGGACGCCCAGGAGGAGGCCGAACGGGCCGCCGGGGGTGCGACGACCGTGGCGGACGTGGCGGACGTGACCGGGGCGCACCGGCGGGCGGCGCTGGCCCTCGCGGCCGCGGCCCCGGGCATCGGGGCCGAGGCGCGGAACGCGGCGGCGAGGGCCGCCGCGGCCGTGCGGGAGGAGGCCGCGCTGATGCGGGCGTGGGGCGTCGGGCCCGCCGAGCTCGAACGGATGCCGTTCGACCAGCGCGCCCGGCTCGCCGAGCGGCTGCGCACCGGCCGGCTCGCGCGGTGGGCCGAACTGATCGGTCGCTTCCGGCAGATGGCCGACGGCGAGCGCGCCCGCAGGGTGGAGAACGCCACCGGGGAGCTCGTCGGCGTCACACTCGGCGACGACCTCGCCCGCGTCATCCCCGCCGAGCTGGCCAACCTCGGCCTGCCCAAGCTGCGCGCGGTGTTCGCCGCCCGCTACGCCGCCGGCGAGCTGATGCTCTACGAGAGCCAGGGGGAGCGGGCCACCGGCCGGGGCGCGGTCATCGCGTGTGTGGACACCTCGCACTCCATGTACGAGGCGGGGCCCGGCGGGGTCACCAGGGAGGCGTGGGCCAAGGCGTGCGCCCTGGCGCTGCTGGACCAGGCCCGCCGCGCCAGGCGCGAGTTCGTCGGCGTCCTGTTCTCCTCGGCCGACCGGATCCGGATCTTCCGCTTCCCGGCCGACCAGCCGGCCGGCGTCGCCCCGGTGCTCGACTTCGCGGAGACCTTTCTCGGCGGCGGCACCAGCTACCAGACGCCGCTCAGCGCGGCCGCCGAACTGCTGGCGGAGGAGTTCGAGGACGCCGCGCGCGCCCGCGGCGACATCGTGCTGATCACCGACGACGAGTGCGACGTCACCGAGGAGTGGACCCGCGGCTGGCACGAGGCCAAGCGCCGTCTTGGCTTCCGGCTCTTCGGCGTGGCCGTCGGCGCCCCGCGCGCGGCGGGGGCCGGCTCGGTCCTGGAGGCCCTGTGCGACAACCTCCGCTCCGTCGAGGACCTGACCGACGTGCACGCCGCGGCCGACCTCTTCCGCGTGATCTGACGTGGGGCGCGCCGGAGGGATGGGGGTGGGGACGGTGGCAGGCGGACGGCGACCGCCGGGCGCGGGGAGCAGGCCGGCGCCCGGACGGTCACCCGATGATCTGCACGTCACGCCGGCCGTTCATGCCGGTGGCGGCGCGGTCTCACCCGGGCGAGGGAAATGGTCATACCGGTGGGGCGCCGCCGGCGCTCAGCTGGCCGCCGCCTTTCCCGGATGCCAGGGACAGTTGGCCGCGTGGTCGTCGTGCACCACGATGCCGTTGCCGCAGTAGGAACAGGTGACGGGCGCGGCCGGTTCCACCGGCCCCTCGAGGCCGGTGATGACCGTGACCTCGGCCAGGGGCTCGACCTCGGCGTCGGCCTCGGCCCGGGGCGCGGGCAGGTCAGGCACGGCTGGCCCTCCCGCGCGCCCGGCGCCGGGATATGGACGGGACGCCGTGACGGACGGCGGCGGTTTCGGTGTGCACCAGGTCCCCCCTAGGCGTCGTCGGTGAACGGACCCCTCCACCCTGCCGCTCCGGGGGGACCGCAAGTGTCACTCCTGGGTGACACGCGTAGCGTTGCCGTCCAGGACCCCGTCTCAGACCCCGACCCACGCCGCCAGCCGCGACAGCGCGTGCGGGGAGCTGCGGCGGATGTGCAGCAGCCCCTGCACCGTCTCGCGGACGCGTGGGTGGAAGCGGGTCTGCTGTGGCGCGAGCCGCCGGGCCAGCGACAGTGAGGCGAGCGCCGCGTCCGTCCGGCCGGTCTCCAACTCGGCGCGCGCCTGGTCGACCAGGTGCGCGGCCCGGCGCGAGGTGGCCCAGCCGCGCGGCGGGCGCACGGCGCGCGCCGCCGCGTAGGCGGCGTCGAACTGACGCAGTTCCAGGCGTGCGAACGTCTCGTGCGCGCTCACGTTGGCCGGCCCGAACGACAGCCAGTGGACGTGCCCGATCTCGCCGGAGCGCTCGGCCAGCTCGGTGGCCTGCGCCAGGTGGCTCTCCATCAGCGGCACGTCGGCGGCGCGGGCCGCGAGCACCGCGGCCCCGAGGTGCAGCTGGCCGGCCACCGCGCGCGCCGCGAGGCCGTCCGCGACCCGGCCGCCGAGCAGCCGGTGCCCCTCGGCGACCATGCGGAGACCGATGTGGTGCTGCGCGGACGGCGAACGGTAGGACAGCGCCCGCTTGTACTGTCGGATCGCCGCGAGCACCGGGTCGGACGCCCGCTCGGCGGCCCACCCCATGCGGTCGAGCGCCAGCGCCGCCAGGTCCTGGTAGCCGAGCTTGGTGGCCACGTCGTGCGCGCTGCGGCAGGTCGACGCGAGCGACCGCCACAGCTCGGTCGTCGGGCGCTCCCGGCAGGCCACGAAGAGGTCGAGCAGCAGGCTCGGCAGCGCCGCGGCCGCCAGTTGCAGGCGGGCCGCCCGCACGTCCTGGCAGAGCCCGTCGGCGGCGGCCGTGAGCTCGAACGCCGGCGCCTGCGGCAGGTACGCGTCCACCGGCAGGTCGTAGACGTCGAGCGCCTCGCGGATCGGGCGGACCAGGGCGGCGACCCGGTCGGGGTGCAGCGTGTGCACCGAGGAGCCGGTGAGCGCGGCCACGGGCACGCCGAGCGCGCGCGCCACGGCGGCGGTCAGCTGTGGCGACGCCCGCTTGTGGCCGGCCTCGACATGGCGCAGCAGGCTGTACGAGTACGGGATGCGCTGGGCGAGGCCGCGCTGCGTGAGGCCGGCTCGCTTGCGGTACGCGGCGATCCTGGCGCCGGTGCGGTCGTGGTCGTCGGGACAGGGGTCGGCCATGCGGGCTCCGTTCCTTTCCGCTCCCGGGGTGGGCGCGTGGAACGGCTCTACCCGTGGCCGACCACCGACCAGTCCGGTCGGGCGCGGTCGGTCGTGTGTGCTGAACTGCTCCCATGACCAACCGCGTTCTCCATCTGCTGGCCTGTGCCGCGCCGCCGGTGCGGTACGTCGACCGGGCGATACGCGCGGCGCGGGCCGGCGGGTGGGAGGTGTGCCTCGGGATGACGCCGACCGCGGCCGACTGGCTCGCCGACCGGCTCGCCGAGCTGGCGACGCTGACCGGCCACCCGGTGCGCGTCGAGCACCGCGCGCCGGGCGCGCACGACGGCTGGCCCTCGGCGGACGTGACCGCCGTCACCCCCGCGACGCTCAACACGGTGAACGCCGTCGCGCTCGGCCTGACCCCGACCTGGGTCGCCGCACACGCGTGCGAGGCGCTGGGCAAACGGCGGCCGCTGATCGTCATGCCGTGCGTGAACAGCGCCTACGCCTCGCACCCCCAGTTCGACCGCTCCGTCGCGACCCTGCGCGCCACCGGCGCCCGCGTCCTCCTCGGCCCCCCGGACGGCTTCGTCCCCAACCCGCCGGGCCAGGGCCGCCCCGAGTCCTACCCCTGGCACCTGGCCCTCGCCGCGGCGGAGGCCATGAGTTGACAGCGGGCCGCGCGCGCCCACTGGTTCCTGGCCAACGTCCTGGTGCGGAAGGGGACTCCGGCGCGGGCGCTGTCCGCGCGACGGTACTGGGGCGTGAGCGCCACCGTGCCGCTCGCCCCGGCGCTGGTCCTCGTCCTGTGGTCGACGGTCGACCGGCTCTAGCGGCCGCCTTCCGCCGAGCCACGCCCGCGAGCGGGTGAATGCCCGGGGTGGCGGGGAGCGGCGGGGTGTGATCGGGGGCGACGTTCCGTCGATTCCCGATTCATGGAGAGCAGGAGAAAGACATGCGCATGCGTAGCGCCTTCGCCGCCACCGCGCTGGCGGCCGTCAGCGTCATGGGCGCGGCCGGTGTCGCCAACGCGGACGCCGACGCCGCCGGGTTCGCCGCCGGGTCCCCGGGCATCCTGTCCGGCAACAACGTTCAGATTCCGATCAACCTGGAGCTGCAGGTCTGCGGCAACACCATCGACATCCTCGCGCTGCTGAACCCCGCGTTCGGCAACGTCTGCGTCCAGAAGTGACCCGCTCGAAGCCCCCCGTCCGGCCGGCCGGACGGGGGGCTTCGGCGCGTTCAGAGCCGGACCAGCGCCTGGACCGGGGCGTGGTCGGAGGGGTAGCGGCCGTCGTGGCGGTAGGTGTTGATCGCCGCGCGCAGCACGGTCACGCCGTCGCCGGCGAGCACCCAGTCGATGCGGTTGGCGCCCTCCACCGGGTCGCGGTAGTTCGGGAAGGTGCCCCACGCCGGGGTCAGTCGGCGCTCGGCGGTCAGCCAGGTGTCGGACAGACCGGCCTCCGCGGTGAGGATCCGGTAGGACTCGGACGTGCCGGCCGGGGTGTTGAAGTCACCCGTGAGCAGGACCGGCAGCGTCGGGTCGAAACCGCCGATCCGGTCGCGCACCAGGGCGGCGCTCCGCTGGCGCGAGTTCTCCGACTGGTGGTCGAAATGGGTGTTCACGTGCGTGAACTCGCGCCCGGTGCGCGCGTCGCGGAACCGCACCCAGGTGACCATCCGCACCACCGTGTTGCCCCAGCTGGCCGAGCCGATCACCGAGGGCGTGTCGGAGAGCCAGAAGTGGTCGTAGTCCAGCGGCTCCACCCGGCGGGCGTCGAAGTAGATCGCCATGTACTCGCCCCGGCCGCCGCCCTCCCGGCCCAGGCCGATCCAGTCGTAGTGCCCCGGCAGGTCGTCCCGCACCTGCTTGACCTGGTGGTAGAGGGCCTCCTGCACGCCGAGCAGCGTCGGCCGCTCCAGGTCGAGGAAGCGGGCCAGGACCGGGCGGCGGTCGGCCCAGGAGTCGGGCGTCCCGGGCGCGGCGTTCGCGTCCATGCGGATGTTGAACGTCATCACGTGCAGCCGGTCGCCGGTGGCCTCGCCGATCAGCGCGTCGCGAGAGCCCCGCTCCAGCGGCGCGGCGGCCGTGGCCTGCGTCGCGCCGAGGCCGACCAGGCCGGCGGCGCCCGCGGCGCCGGCCGCGCCGAGCACCCCTCGCCGGGAAATCCCCATGACAGTCCTCCTTGTGCTGGGAAGTCAGCGTCCGACGAGGACTGTCGCCGCCGCACACGTCCACGCGCCGAACGCCAGTCGAACGTTGGGAGGTGCGCCGGTTCCCGTTGAATTTTGTCGAAGCGGTACAAGTTTTCCCAGCTTCCGGCACGGGGCATCAACTCGACGTAGATTCATGGAAGTTAAGGGAAAGGAGCGGGCCGTCGCGGCATGCGCCGTCTTGCGGTCGGCCCGACCCCGGACGTAGATGTCATAGGAGTCCGCGAGCCCACCAGCCGGGGTTCGCAACCGCTTATCCGATCGGGGGGTTAACCATGGCCACTCCGCTATCCGCCGACAAACTGCTCAAGGCCCTGAAGGACGAGGGCGTCAAGGTCGCCGAGTACAAGTCGTGGCGGACGCACAACCGCAACGGCGCCGGAGCCTGGGGCCCGGTCCACGGCGTGATGATCCACCACACGGTCACCTCGGGCACCGACTCCTCGGTCGCCCTGTGCTACAACGGCCGCTCCGACCTGCCGGGGCCGCTGTGCCACGGCGTGATCGCCAAGGACGGCACGGTCCACCTCGTCGGCCACGGCCGCGCCAACCACGCGGGCAAGGGCGACGGCGACGTGCTCGCCGCCGTCATCGCGGAGCGCGACCTGCCCGCCGACAACGAGTCCGACACCGACGGCAACGTCCACTTCTACGGCTTCGAGTGCATCAACCTCGGAGACAACGAGGACCCCTGGCCCGCCGCCCAGGTCGAGGCCATCGTGCGCGCCTCCGCGGCCATCTGCCGCGCGCACGGCTGGGGCAAGGAGGGCGACACCTCGGTCATCGGCCACCTCGAGTGGCAGCCGGGCAAGGTCGACCCGCGCGGCCCCGGCATCTCCATGGGCGACGTCCGGCGGCGCGTCGCCGAGCGCCTGCGGCACGACGCGGGCTGGAGCCCCGACACCGGAGACCAGGAAGACGAGGAGGGGGACATAGTGCCCAAGCGCTCCCTGTACGGCACCCACGAGTACACCAGGACCATCGAGCCCGACACCTGGACCACGCTCCACTTCAACCGCCAGTACGAGGGCAAGGGGTGGGTGGAGAAGGAGCCGCAGGTCAGCATCCTGTTCGGGCCGGTCTTCTTCTCGGCCTCCATAGGCGTGCGGGTCAGGGGCCTGCAGCGCGGCGCCGAGTTCCAGATCCGGCTCGCCAGGTACCAGGAGGGCGAGGACGGCAAGTTCGAGCGCACCGGCACCCTCCCCATCAACTCGCCGGTGCACTCGGGCGGTGACGGCCACTTCACCTACACCTGGACGGGGCAGCTCACCGGCAGCCGCAGGGGCCGGCTGCGCGTCGAGGTGATCCACTTCGGCGACGAGCCGGTGACCGTCGACTGGGCGCTCGCCGAGTCCCTCTACTGGGCGGCCTGAGCCCCCGGCCCGGCCCCGCCGGTAACGGTCTCCCGCCCTCACGCCAAGCAGAGGTGTAGGAATTGGCACGAGGGCGGGAGACGCTTACGTGAACATAACCAGAAGCCGCGGCGGGCCGGCGGCCGCCGCCCGGGACCCGGAGCTCTTCGAGGAGTTCTACCGGGCGCACGTCGACGCGGTGACCCGCTTCCTGGCCCGTCGGATGGACGACCCGCACACGGTCGCCGACCTCACCGCCGAGGTCTTCCTCGCCGTGATCGACTCCGGGCACACCTACCGGCCCGCGCTCGGCAGCGAACGCGGCTGGCTCTACGGCGTCGCCCGCAACATCGTCTCCGCCGAACGCCGGCGCACCGCCCGCGAACACGTGCTCAACGGCCGCGTCGCCGGCCGTCGGCTGCTGGAGGCGGACGACATCGCGCGACTCGAGGAGAAGCTCGTCGCCGAGAACGAGGGCCGCCGCCTGGTCGCCGCCCTCGCCGACCTGCCGGAGGGCGAGCGGGCGCTGCTCGAACTCATCGTCGCCGACCAGCTCTCCGTCCCCGAGGCCGCCCACGCCCTCGGCATCCGCCCCACCGCCGCCCGGGTCCGCCTGTACCGCGCCCGCGGCCGGCTGCGCGCGGCGCTGGCCGGCGGCCAGGACACCGCCGCCACCGAGACCACCACCACCATCACCACCGACGGGGCCGTCGCGATCACCGGGAGCAGGGCATGAACAGCACCTTCGAGGACCGCCTGCTGGACGAGCTCAAGGACGAGGTCCGCCGGGCCGCCGCCACCGAGGCCCCGGCCACCCCACGCCGCCGCCTGCTGACCCCCGCCCGCGCCGGCCTCGGCCTGGCCGCGGCGGCCGCGGCCGTGTCGTTCCTCGTCCTGCCGGGCGGCGGCGCCTCGGCCGCCTACGCGGTGGAGCGCAACGAGGACGGCACGGTGGCGTTCACCTACTTCCAGTTCCGGGAGTACGACGCGGAGGACATCAGGGACATGGTGGCCGACCTGCGGGCCGCCGGTATGACGGTCGTCGAGGAGCCGGAGGACGTGCTGGTCTGCGGCGGCGGCGACCGCTATCACCCCCTGGGGCAGACCGACATGGCGACGGTGGATTCGGACGGCGACGCCGGACCGGCGGATCCACGCGTCTCCCTCCGGGTCATCCAGGCGAGCAGCGGCCTGGAGGAGCTGCCCGGCACCGGCGAGGAGACCGGCTTCCTGCTGGAACCCGGCGACACGGTGGTCCACGACACGCACGGCGACATGGAGGCCCTCGCCTTCTTCCCCGGCTCCTGCGCATAGCCCCCGCCCGCCCCGGCGGAGCCGGTACCGTGGCGCGCATGCGCTACGAGGCACGGCACAGTGCGACCCGCGGCTGGTACGTCGTCTCGGACGAGGGCCATCTCGCCCACGTCCCGGACCCCGAGACATACCACCTGCGGGCCGCGCTGTTCGAGCGGCAGGAGGACGCGGAGCGCTGCGCGGCCGAGCTCACCCGGCTCGGTCAGCTCAGCTAGCGGCACTAGCGGCGGCGCTCCGCACCAGCTCCAGGTACCGGTCCCAGTCCCAGTGCGGGCCGGGACAGATCCGCACCACGTCCGGCACCTCGTTGTGGCCCACGATGTGGTCCCGGTCCACCGGGATCCCGTACCGCGCGCAGATCCCGGCCACCAGCCGCGCCGACGACTCGTACATCGTGTCCGTCAGGTAGGACGGCTCGTCCGCCCAGCCCTCGTGCTCGATGCCTATGCTGCGCTCGTTGAAGCCCCGGTTGCCCGCCTGGTAGGCGACGTCCAACTCCCGGACCATCTGGGCCACATGGCCGTCCTCCGAGCGCACCACGTAGTGCGCGGCGGCCTGGTGGTTCGGGTCCTGGAAGACCCGCAGCGTGATGTCGTAGGTGGCCTCCGGCATGTGGATCACCACCCGGTCGATGTCGTAGCCGCGCGGGCGGCTCGCCCGCCGGTAGTTCGCCGGCGACGCCGGGACCCACTCGGCGCCCGGGTGATCCACCTCACCCTCGACCCGCGGCGTCTCGACCCCCGAGTACCGCCACCACCAGTCGTTCAGCCGGTCCCGCGCCACGTACCCGCCCAGGCCCAGAGCCCCCGCCGCGCCGCCGAGCAGCACCGCGCGCCGGCCGACACCACGGCGCGTGGTGTTCCCATGTTCACCCATCGAACCCTCTCCACCCCCTCCACGCTCCACGCAGCCGAGAACGCCCGCGGCCCGCGGTCGGTTCCAGCCCGGCTCGTAGAATCGGCTCCACCATGCCCTACTTCGACCACGCCGCCACCACCCCCATGCTGCCCGAGGCGATCGCGGCGATGACCGCCCAGCTCACCAGCACCGGGAACGCCTCGGCACTGCACGGCTCCGGGCGGCGGGCCAGGCGCACGGTCGAGGAGGGGCGCGAGGCACTGGCCGCCGCGCTCGGCGCCCGGCCGAGCGAGGTGGTCTTCACGGCCGGCGGCACCGAGGCCGACAACCTCGCCGTCAAGGGCCTCTACTGGGCCCGCAGGGCCGCCGACCCGCGCCGCACCCGCGTCCTGGCCAGCCGCGTCGAGCACCACGCCGTCCTCGACGTCGTCGAGTGGCTGGCCGACCACGAGGGGGCCGACGTCGACTGGCTGCCGGTGGACGCCTTCGGCCGGGTCCACCCCGACGTGCTGCGCGCCGCCGTCGAGCGCGACCCGGAAAACGTGGCGCTGATCACCGTGATGTGGGCCAACAACGAGATCGGCACCATCCAGCCGATCCACGAACTGGCCGCCATCGCCGGCGAGTTCGGCATCCCCATGCACGCGGACGCGGTGCAGGCCGTGGGCCAGCTGCCGGTGGACTTCGAGGCCTCGGGCCTCGCCGCGCTCACCGTCTCAGGACACAAGATCGGCGGCCCCTACGGCATCGGAGCGCTGCTGCTCGGCCGCGCCTGGACCCCCACCCCCGTGCTGCACGGCGGCGGCCAGGAGCGCGAGATCCGTTCCGGAACCCTCGACGTGCCGGCCATCGCCGGCTTCGCCGTGGCGGCCGAGCTGGCCGCGGAGCGCCGTGAGACGTTCGCCCGCGAGATCGGCGCCCTGCGGGACGAGCTGATCGCGGCCGTCCGCGAAGCGGTGCCCGACGCCCTGCTCGGCGGCGACCCGGACCCGGCGGGCCGGCTGCCCGGCAACGCGCACTTCGCCTTCCCCGGCTGCGAGGGCGACTCGCTGCTGCTGCTGCTCGACGCCCAGGGCATCGAGTGCTCCACCGGATCCGCCTGCACGGCCGGCGTCGCCCAGCCGAGCCACGTGCTGCTCGCCACCGGCGCCGACCCCGAACTCGCGCGCGGCACCCTGCGGTTCAGCCTCGGGCACACCACCACCCGGGACGACGTGACCGCGGTGGCCGAGGCCATCGGGCCGGCCGTCGCCCGGGCCAGAACCGCCGGGCTCAGCTGAGCCGGCCGCCGTACCCTGGATGACGTTATGACTGACACACCTGCCCCCCGGTTGAAGGTGCTGGCCGCCATGTCCGGCGGCGTCGACTCGGCGGTCGCCGCCGCGCGCGCCGCCGAGGCCGGGCACGACGTGACCGGCGTCCACCTCGCGCTCTCCGCCAACCCGCAGTCCTTCCGGACGGGGGCGCGCGGCTGCTGCACCATCGAGGACTCCAGGGACGCGCGCCGTGCCGCCGACGTCATCGGCATCCCGTTCTACGTCTGGGACCTCGCCGAGCGGTTCAGGGAGGACGTGGTCGAGGACTTCATCGCCGAGTACCGGGCCGGCCGCACGCCCAACCCGTGCCTGCGGTGCAACGAGAAGATCAAGTTCGCCGCGCTGCTCGACAAGGCGCTGGCGCTCGGCTTCGACGCGGTCTGCACCGGCCACTACGCCAGCGTGGTGCGGACCCCCGACGGCGGCCGCGAGCTGCACCGCTCGGCCGACCTGTCCAAGGACCAGAGCTACGTCCTCGGCGTCCTCGACGAGCGGCAGCTGGCGCACGCGATGTTCCCGCTCGGCGACACCCGGGCCACCAAGGCCGAGATCCGCGCCGAGGCGGAGCGGCGCGGCCTCGCGGTGGCCCGCAAGCCCGACAGCCACGACATCTGCTTCATCGCGGACGGCGACACGCAGGGCTTCCTCGCCCGCCACCTCGGCTCCGCCGAGGGCGACATCGTCGACGAGGCGGGCCAGAAGGTCGGCACCCACCAGGGCGCGCACGGCTTCACCGTCGGCCAGCGGCGCGGCCTGAAGATCGGGCACCCGGCGCCGGACGGCAAGCCGCGCTACGTCCTGGACATCTCGCCGGTCGACAACCGCGTCACGGTCGGGCCCGTCGAGGCGCTGGACGTGACCGCGCTCACCGCCATCCACCCCCGCTGGTGCGGCGCCCCACCGGCCGGCCCCGGCGACTACACCGCCCAACTGCGCGCCCACGGCGGCGAGACCCCGGTCACCGCGGAACTCGTCGACGGCGCGCTACGGGTCCGCTTCGCGGAGCCGGTGCGGGGGGTGGCCCCCGGCCAGGCGGTCGTCCTCTACGACGGCCCCCGCGTCGTCGGCTCCGCGACGATCGCCACCACGACCCGCGCCACGACGACGGCGAGCGCCTGAGGTTTCGCTGGGCGCTGTGCCTTGGCCACCGGCCCGCAGGGCCCGGCTCGGCGGCTTCGCCGCCACGAGCCGGGCCCTGCGGCCGTGCCGGCCTGCGGCCGTGCCGGCCTGCGGCCGTGCCGGCCTGCGGCCGTGCCGGCCTGCGGCCGTGCCGGCCTGCGGCCGTGCCGGCCTGCGGCCGTGCCGCGCCCACCCACCCGCCCTTTGGCGGGTGGCCTCGCGCGGCACGGGCCGCGTGGCCCGGCGGCGCAGCCGCCGCGGGCCCTCGGCCCTGGCGGGCCGTGCATCGCGTGAC
>NZ_JAVREM010000053.1:0-44983 GCF_031845425.1 Streptomyces millisiae | reverse complement strand
CGGGTGGGTGGGGAAAATCCCTCACGGACTGCAGTCGCAGCAGCAGCCGTCGCAGCAGCCACCGCCACCGCCCGACCCACCACCACCGCTGCTGCCGCCACCGCCGCCACCACCGCCACCACCACCGCCGCACTGACAGCAGTCGCAACAGTCACAGCAATCGCAGAGGTCGTCGCACTTCCGGCACCAGCCCTCGCGCCGCTTCTTGCCGTTCCACGGGTCCTCGTACTCCTTGCGGCAGCACACCTGGCACGTGCAGAACAGCAGCGTCCACTCCGCGCAGCCGGCCAGCAGGCCACGGCGTCGCGGCAGGCGGCGCGTCATCGGGTCCTCGGCGAAGGCGCGGACCACGGCCCGGTCCAGTTCGTGGACGAGCAGCGCGTGGGTCAGCCGGTCGTCGACGAGGTCGACGTCCCGCAGCGCGAGTCGGACGCCCCGCACCGCGTCGTCGCACAGCCGCCTGACCTCCGGCAGCGGCGTGCCGGTGGCGTCGATCGGGTTCCAGGCGCCGGCAGCGCGGTCGGCGTCCAGGTCCTCGACCGCGTCCAGCAGGTGGGCCACCCGGCCGAAGAGGCGGCCGGCCTCGGCGAGCGGCGCCTCGTTGGCCGGGCGGCCGGCGAGCAGCGCGGTGTGGCCGAACGCGGCGCCCGTCGCGCTCTCGGTCGGTTCGGTGACCGCGAGCAGCGGCGTGCCGGGGCCGGCCAGCGCCTCGACGTCCTGCTGCCGGTCGACGGCCTCCACCAGCACCGCCGTGTCGAAGCCGACACCCGCCGCGCCCCTGGCCCCCGCCCGGTCCCAGACCCGCGCCACCCTGCGGGCCGCGGCGGCGACCGGGCGACGGGCCAACACCCCGTCGCCGTCGGCCACATGGTCGCGGATCTTGGCCGAGGCCAGCACCAGCGAGACGGCCGCGGCGAGTTGGGCGCCGGCGCCGTCCGCGACCGACGCGCTCCGCATGCCGCGCAGCGGGCAGGGCCCGGCCTGCCGCCAGCGGTCGCCGGTGTCCCCCGCCACCTGGGCGTCGTGGAGCACCGATATCAGCAGGCCGTCGTAGTTGGTCGCGGTCCGCGCGGCCTGGCCGTGGACCCGGCGCAACGCCAGGCAGAGTCCGCAGAGATGGCCGAGCCACGCGGCGGCGAGGCCGTCGGGCAGCCGATGCCGGCACGGCCTGATGATTCCGAACACACGCCCTCCCCCGTTGGTGCGCCCATCATGCCCGCTACTTGCCCAGCGCGTCCTCGTACCCGCGGCTGATCCGCTCCTCGGCGCCCGGGTAGCTCTTGGTCTCGATCTCGGAGACGGCGTTCATGAGGTCGCTGTAGACGGTGTCGGGCGAACCGGCCCGCGGCAGGGCGCTGTTGTCCCGGCCGTAGTAACGGTCGAGGTTCTCCTGGGCGTTGCCGTAGTCGGCGGCGAGCGCGGCGTGGGCGACCAGGGCCCTGACGTCCCAGTCGCCGGACTCGATGGCGTCGATCTCGGCCAGTTGCTGCGGCGTCAGCTCCACCGGCCCGAGCGCGCCGCGCACGGCGGCGGTGAGTCCGTAGGCGCCGAGCGCGACCCCGGCGCTCACCGGGTTGCTGGCCCCGGCGAGGGTGGCGACGGCGCCGGCGCCGCTGGTCAGGCCGTTGAGCACGTTGGTCTCGAGCCGGGCGGGCTCGATGCCGTTGTCGATGGCCCGGATGTCGGCGTGCTCCACGAAGCCGGCGACCCGGCCGACCGCCTCCAGCGCGGCGGCCTCGCCGGTGCCGGAGCTGAACGCCTGGTAGGCGGTGAGCGCCTGCCACTCGCCGACGCCGGAGCGGAAGTCGGAACGCACCGTGTCCATGGTGCCGTTCATCAGCTCGAAGAGGCCCTGCCGATCCTCGCGGGAGAGTTGGAATCCGTAGCGGTGGTCCTGGCCGAACAGGTTGGTGAAGCGGCGGGCGTTCGGGTCGTCGGGGTTGCTGGGCTCCAGGAACTGGGAGCCGGCGTCGCCGGGGAACTGGGAGATCATGTTCATGTAGCGCAACGCGGTGTCGCCGATGGCGCGTTGCAGCCCCGAGTGGTCCGAGCGGCCGAGCTCCTCCTGTGGGCTGTGCTCGGGCACCAGGATCCAGTAGTCGTGGTCGTCGACGTCCGACAGCAGGTTGAACGCCGCCTGCACGTACGGCTTCGCGGCGGCGTCGTTGTGGTCCACGCCCTCGGGGATGGTGGTGCCGCTGCGGATCAACTCGCCGACGCCGGTGCTGTCCTCCCACTCCTGGCGGAGCAACAGGTCACGGAAGTCGCCGTCGTTGAGCAGCCCGGCCGAGGCCTCGGTGTTGAGCGAGACGGCCTCAAGCAGCCCGCTGCTGCCGGTGTTGGACACCACCTCGACGCTCATCGGGTGGTACTGGGTGGAGGTGGCGGTCTGGATGTCGACGGCCGCGGTGGCCAGGTCCCTGGCGAACGTGTCGCCCGGCGCGGTGGTCGCGTGCGACATCAGCTCGCCGAAGCCGTTGAACAGGCGCAGTTCCGCGGGGCTGAAGGTGGGCCCGGGGTAGTCGGTGCGGAACATGCCGCCGCCCTCGTAGTCGTAGACGAAGGCACGGATGCTGGCGGGCACCGCGGCCCGCCCGGCCTCGGTGGCGACGTCGAGCCCGCCGCGCTCGGGGTCCGTCAGCACGTTGATGCCGTTGGCGACGGCCTCCTGGGCGCGGCCGACGGCCCGCATCCGCTCGGCGGCCGCGTCGCGCCCAGGGCCGTCCGCCAGGTCGTCGAGGTCGGAGTTGAGCTGGCCGAGCGCGGAGAGCGCCTGGACGTCGAGCCGGCCGTAGAACGTCGTGAGGTAGTCGCGCTCCGCCTCGGTGAGCCCGCGCGGGGCGCCCTCCAGGATCTGGGTGAGCCCCTCGGTGTAGAGGGCGAGCAGCTCCGGGTCGGGGCGCGGCTGGCGCAGCAGTTCGGCGAGGCTCTCGGCGGCGACCTCGGCGACCGTGGGCGAGGTCCACAGGTCGAGCGGGCCGCCGGTGGTGTCGAGGCCGAGCCCTTCGAGGAGCTGGCCCCACTCGGCGAGCTTGCGGGTGTACTGGTCGATGGCCTCGGTGATGTCGTCGTACGCGGCGCCGGCGTCGTCGGCCGCGGCGCGCAGGTGCTTGGCGCGGACCTCGCCCGGCAGGTCGTCCGGCAGGTGGTAGACGAGGTCGCCGCCCTGGAAGGTGGGCCGGGCGAGGACGCCCTTGCCGCCGTGCGTCACCCAGAGGGCGACGGGCGTGCCGAGCGCGGTGCGGGTGGTGCCGTCGCGGTTGGCCTGCGCGACGCGGTCGGTGAGGGCGCCCTGCCAGGCGTTCCACTCGTCGACCGCGGCCTGGACGTGCCGCTGGTACTTCTCTTCGAGCCCGCCGGGCTCGAACACCAGGCCGCGTACCTCGTCGCGGGTGTCGATGGCCTGGTTCATGGCCCTGACCAGGTGGTTCAACACCTGGTCCAGGTCCTCGCCGTTGCCCTGGAGCCCTTCGGCCGTCTCGACGATCCGGCCCTCGGCGTCGACCAGGTGATCGCCGTCGAGCCCGCCGGACTCGGCGGCGACGCGCGTCGCCCGGGCCGCCAACTCACCGGCGCCGTGCGCCTCGTCGGCCGCCCTGGCGTAGCTGGCGGCGGTGTCGGCCATGTCGTCGGGATCGATCTCGGTGCTGAACCGCTCGCATCGCTGCCAGGGCTGCTTCTTCGCCTCCGCCTCGACATCCGCCCGCGTGAACGTCAGGTCAGCCACCGCGTACTCCCCCGAATCGCCGGCCGGTCACCACCCGCCGCCGACCCTAACCCGGGGCCGCCCTCCCCGGCCTGGCCGTGACATGATCCTGCCGCGTCGCCCTGGCGGGCGGAACCGCCCTGGCGGGCTGAGGGCCCTCGAAGGCACCCCTGCCCCGGACGGCGGAGGCCGTCGAAGGGTTCGAGCCGCCCGCGCGGCGAACCCTTCGCCCTGGCGGGCGGGCCGCCCCCGCAGGGGCCCGCCCCCGACAGGCGACGGCCGGGGCGGGACCGCCCTGGCGGGCTGAGGGCCCTCGAAGGCACCCCTGCCCGGGACGGTGGAGGCCGTCGAAGGGTTCGAGCCGCCCGTGCGGCGAACCGCCGCCTTGGCAGGCGGGCCGCCCGTCGAAGGGACCCCAGTCCCGGGCGGCGGAGGCCGTCGGAGGGTTTGAGCCGTTCGCGTGGCGAACCGCCGCTTTGGCGGGGACCCGCGCCCGGTAGGCGACGGGGTGGGAGGGGCGAGGCCCCTCAGACCGCCCTGCGGGTGCCTGAGCCGGGCTCCTCCGAGGCCTGGCCGGTCGTCCGGCCCTCGCGGCCGGTCCCCGCAGTTGTCGGGGCCCTCGGCCGGCCTCAGTTCGTGGGGGCGGAGGTCCCTTCGGGGCCTTGCCCCCGCCAGGGGGTTGCGCGGAGTTCGGACTCGCTCGCGTTCGCGCCCGTGCAGACGATGGCGACGCGGCGGGCGGTGAAATGGGTGGGGTGGGCCAGGAGGCCGGCGAGGGCCGTCGCGCCGGCGCCTTCGGCGAGAGTGTGGGCGTCGCGCATCAGCCGCCACTGGGCGTCGGCGATCGTGTCGTCGTCGACCAGCAGGAAGTCGGTCAGGTGGTCCCGCATGATCCGCTGGGTGAGGTCGAAGCCGGCGCCGGTGGCCAGGCCCTCGACGCGGGTGCGGATGGGGCGGGTGAGGAGGCGGCCGGCGTGCCAGGAGTCGTGCGCGGCGGGCGCGGCCGCGGACTGGACGGCGTAGACGCGACATCGTGGGGCGACCGCGGCCGCCACCAGGCAGGCGGCCGCCGCGCCGCTGCCGCCGCCGACGGGGACGATGAGCGCGTCCAGGTCGGGGGCCTGGTCGAAGATCTCCAGGTAGACGGTCGCGACGCCGGCGATCAGGTCCGGTTCGTCGGCCGCGCTGACCAGCCGCATGCCCCGCTCGGCGGCCACCCGCTCCGCGTGCGCCGCCGCCTCGCCGAGGTCGGCGCCGGCCTCGATCAGTTCGGCGCCGAGCGCCCGCACGGCCCGCGCCTTGGCCGGGTTGGGTTCGACCGGCATGACGATCACGCAGGGCGCCCCGAACCTGGCGGCCGCGTAGGCCAGGGACTGGGCGTGGTTGCCGGTGGAGTAGCCGACGATGCCGCGGGCGCGTTCGGCCGCGTCCATGCCGGCGAGGAGCGTGAGGCCGCCGCGCACCTTGAAGGCGCCGGTCGGCTGGGTGTTCTCGTGCTTGACCAGGACGGTGGTGCCGTGGCCCGCGGCCGCGTCGAGCGCCGGGTAGGACCACATCGGGGTCGGCGGCAGGTGGTCCGCGAGCAGCCGGCGGGCGCGCAGCGCGTCGGTGATGGTGGGTGCCTGGGCGGGCGGGGAGAGAACGGCCATGCGAGCACCGTGGCACGGCGGTGACCGATAGATCCAATGCTTGTTTTCTCTGGAAGTATCGATATTGCCTATGATTTGCCTGTGCTCGACCTGACCCGGCTCCGCGTGCTGGTCGCCGTCGCCCGTGAGGGCTCCGTGACGGCGGCCGCCGAGGCGCTGCACTACGCCCAGCCGTCGGTCAGCCATCACCTGGCCAAGCTGGAGGCCGAGGTCGGCGTGGTGCTGATACGGCGGGCCGGGCGGGGCGTGATCCTCACCGAGGCCGGCCGGCTGCTGGTGGCGCGCGCCGAGGAGATCCTGGGGCAGGTGGAGTCCGCGCGCGCCGAGCTGGCCGCGCACGCCGGCCTGCGCGCCGGGCGGGTGCGGCTGGCCGCGTTCCCTTCGGCGCTGGCCACGCTGGTGCCGGCCGCCGCGGCCCGGCTGGCGGCCGAGCATCCGAGGGTCGAGCTGGCGCTGACCGAGGCCGAGCCGCCCGAGGCGCTGACCGCGCTGCGCAACGCGGACGTGGACGCGGCGTTGATCTTCGAGCACGACGATCCGGTGCGCGGCGACCGGCGGAACACGACGGTGACGCCGCTGCTGGACGAGCCGCTGTATCTGGTCACGGCGCGCGGCCGGCGCTGGCCGGGACCGCGCAGCGAGCTCGGCACGCACGCCGAGCAGAGCTGGATCGCCGGCTGCGAGCGGTGCCGGGAGCACCTGGTGTCGGTGTGCGAGCGGGCCGGGTTCACGCCGCGGATCACCTTCGAGACCGACGACCACGTGGCGGTGCAGGCGCTGGTGGCCGCCGGGCTCGGGGTGAGCGTGCTGCCGGGTCTCGCGCTCCAGGCCCATCGGAACGTGGGCGTGGTGACCGACCGGCTGCCCGGCGACCGGCGGCGGGTGTCGGTGGCGATCTACGGCGCGCCGCCGGCGGCCCGCCCGGTGCGGGCGTTCCTGGACGTGCTGGAGGCCACGGTCCGCGCGGACGGTTGGTGAGGGCCGCGCCGACCGCCCTGGTGGTGGCGATGGTGGCGGGCGGCGCGGCCCCCGGGGAGAGCCGGACCGTCAGCTCTCCGGCGTGAGGCGTCGGCGGGTGGCCCCGTAGGCCAGCGCGCCGATCGCGGTCAGGGCGGCGGCGGTGCCGAGGGCGGCCGGCAGGTCGCCGCTGGCGCCCGTGCTGGCGAGGGCGCCACCGGTGGCGCCGCCGCGGGCGCCGGTCTGGGTGCTCGGCCCGCCAGTGTCGTCGCCGTCGTCGTCGTTCCGGTTGTCGTCGCCGAGGTCGGCGCCCTCGACGAGGGCGACGGTGACGGTGACGGGGTCGAGCTCCTCGCCGGCCGAGTAGAAGCCGCCGAACGCCTCGGCGCCGTCGGCGGTGAGCGTGGCGGGCACCGCGTCGAGCGTGAGGACGTCGTCGACCGGGTTCAACGCGTCGGCGGGGATGTCGAGTTCGGCGACGGTGAGGGCGTCGTACTCGGTGACCTCACCGCTGGTGCGGTCCTTCGACGACACGTCGGCGATCAACTCGCCCTCGGTACCGTCGATCTCGATGGCGAGTTCGCTGAACCGCAGGTCGAGCGCGCCCTCGTGGCCGAGGAAGCGGACGCCGCCGGTGAACTCGGCGTCCAGGGCGGGCGCCTCGGGGTCGAACTCGCCACCGGCGGCCGGGAAGCGGTAGCCGTCGGCGATCTCGGTGGCGCCGCCGGAGAGTTCGACGTCGCCGCCCGCGATCGGGCCGGTCACATAGCTCCGGAAGGACTCCTTGACGCCCCAGTCGAGCCGGCCCTCCTGGACGGTGCCGGAGGTGTCGGGGTCCTGGGTGTCCGGGTCCTGGGTGCCGGGGTCCTCGGGGTTCTCCGGCTCCTCGGGCGCGGGGTTCTGCGGCCCCTCGGGGGCGCCGGGCTGCTCCGGTTCCTGGGGCGTGCCGGGCTGTTCCGGGGTGCCGGGCTCCTCGGGGGCGCCCGGCTCCTCGGGCTCCTCGGGCTCCTCGGCGACCGGGGTCACGGTCAGCGTGGCGGCGTCGAGCGCGGTGCCCGGCTGGTACATCGGGGTGCCGTGGTACTCGAACGCCTCGGCGCCGTCCTCGGTGAGGGTGGCCGGGATGTCCTCGAAGACCATGGCGCCGCCCTCGCCCCGGCCCGGCGCGACGGCCGACAGGTCGAGGCTGGCGAACTCGACGTCCTCGGTGGTGGTGCCGGCGACCGTGACGTCCGCGACGATCGATCCCGTGGTGCCCTCGGTGACGACCCGCAGTTCGGCCAGTTTCAGGTCCAACTCGCCGCCGTGGCCCAGGAAGTGGACGCTGCCGTCGAAGCCGGTGTCCACCGCGTGGGTGGTCGGGTCGTAGGTGCCGGTGCCCTCGGTGAAGCGGTAGCCGCCGTCGTCGTTGGTCTCGGCGCCGTCGGCGACGGTGATGCTGCCGCCGGCGATCGGGCCGCTGATGTAGCGGCGGAAGGACTCCTTGACGCCCCAGTCGAGCGTGCCGTCGGTGAGGCCGATGGCCGAGGTCGTGGGGGCGTCGGTGCCGCCGTCCTCGGCGAGCGCCGGGGCGGCCAGGGAGGTGACGCTCAGCACGGTGGCGGTGGCCGCCGCGAGCAGCAGGGGTCTGGTGGGCCTCATGCGGGGTCTGTCTCCTCGGAAGGGGTGGTGTCGGTCGTTGTCTGCGGCCCTGCGCGGCGGTTGCGGCGCAGGATGCCGAACGCGAGGGCGGCCAGGGCGAGTAGGAGCCCGGCGACGATCGCGAACAGGGTGCGGGTCGAGGTGCCGCCGTCGTCGTCCTCGGCCTGGACGGACTCCTGGTCGGCGTACGGTTCTTCGGTCGCCGGCTCGGCCGCGGCGGTGGGTTCGCTGCCCAGGTCGGGCAGGGCGGGCAGTTCGGCGTCGGGGTCGAGGGCGACGGCGAGGGTGATCGGGTCCATCTCGGTGCCGGGCTGGTAGAGGCCGCCGAAGGCCGCCGCGCCCTCCTCGGTCAGTTGGGCCGGCACCTCGCTCAGCAGGATCAGGCCGTCGCGGGGGGCCAGTCGCTCGGGCTCGGCGGCGAAGGTGACCAGCGGCAGGTCCTCCTCCTGGGCCTGGTCGCTCGCGGTGATGTCGGCGGCCAGGGTGCCGGTGCCGTCCGCGACGGAGACGGTCACGCCGCCGAGGGTGAGGTCGAGGTCGGTGCCGGTGAAGGTGACGGCGCCGTCGAACTCGGCCTGGAGCGTGCCGGCTTCGGGGTCCGCGGTGCCCCGACCCGCCGGGAACCTGAAGAGCGCGCCGCCGTCCTGTGCGCCGTCGGTGAGCGTCCATCCGCCGGCCGCGATCTCGCCGGTGACGTACTCGCGGAAGGTGCGGCGGACGCCCCAGTCGACCACGGCGTCGGCGAACTCGCCCTCGTCATCGCTCGGTTCGGCCGGCTCTTCCGTGGGCTCCTCGGGCTCGGGATCGGTCGGCGCCGGCGCTGGGTCCTCGGTGTCGGCGGTGAGCGTCACGGGGTCGAGGGCGTCGCCCGCCTGGTAGTAGCCGGCGAAGGCGGTCGCGCCCTCGGCGGTGAGGGTGGCGGGGATGGCGGAGACGGCGATCCGGGTGCCGCCGCGCAGGTCGACGCCGGTCAGGTCGAGCGTGGCCAGCGGCACCTGCGTCGACTCGGTGATCTCGCCGCTGCCGCGTGCTTTGCTGCGCATGTCGGCGTAGAGGGTGCCGGAGCTGCCGGCGACGCTGACCGTGGGGTTGCTGATGGTGAGGTCCAACTCGTACGAGCCGTCGTCCTGTTGGTGCCCGACAAAGCGGACGCCGCCCGAGTAGCCGGCGGTGAGGGCGCCGGTCTCCGGGTCGTAGTCGCCGCTCGCCGAGTGGAAGCGGAACTGGCTCTGGCCGACGGTCGCGGCGCCGCCGCTCAGCGTCCAACTGCCGCCGGCGATCGGGCCCGTGACATAGCTCTGGAACGACGAACGGATGCCCCAGTCCAGCCGGCCGCCGGCCACGGCGCGTTCGGCGGCGTGCGCGACGCCGGAGAGCGGCGCGAGCGACAGCGCGAGCGGCGCGAGCAGCAGCGGCACGAGCGTGGCGAGCGACAACAGGGCGCGTGGGCGCGGATGTCCGGGCAGCATCCTGGACAGCATCGAAGGGACCCTCCCGACAACCAGGGGCGACGACTGAGGTTAGGCTAACCTAAGTCTCGGCGACAGATGGCCACGCCCGGAAGAAGCAGGGAGAGGTGCGGAGACATGAAGCGAGCTGGTCCCCTGACGGCCGTTCTCGGCGTGCTGCTCCTGCTGCCGGCGCTGGCCGCCTGCGGCGGCTCGGCCGCCGCCCCGGGGGGCGACGGACCGTCCGCCACCGTGGTGGAGACCGTCGTCGACCAGGTGGAGCCGCTGTCCGGGCCGCCGCCCACGCCTCAGCTCCCGGTGACGGTCGACTCGGCGGACGGCGAGCGGGTGACCGTGGAGTCCGCCGAGCGCATCGTGCCGCTCTCCGGCTCGATCTCCGAGATCGTCTTCACGCTCGGGCTCGGCGAGCGGGTGATGGCCCGCGACGTCACGGCCACGTTCGAGCAGGCGGCGGAGTTGCCGGTGGTCACCAGGGGCCACGATGTCTCGGCCGAGAGCGTGCTGTCGCTGCGGCCCGACGTGGTGCTGGCCGAGTCGACGAGCGGGCCCGCAGAGGCCGTCGACCAGATCCGCTCCGCCGGCGTACCGGTGGTGGTGCTCGACGCGGCGCTCGACCTGGACTCCGTGGCGACCAGGATCGAAGCGGTGGCCGCGGCGCTCGGCGTGCCGGCCGCCGGCGCGGAGCTCAACTCCCGCACGGCGGACCGGATCGCGGCCGTCCAGCGCGACCTCCCGGCGGACGGCGACCGGCCGCGCGTGGCCTTCCTCTACCTGCGCGGCTCGGCCTCCGTCTACCTGATCGGCGGCGCCGAGTCCGGCGCGACCTCGCTGATCGAGGCCGCCGGCGGCATCGACGCGGGCGCGGACTCGGGCCTCGACCGGGACTTCACCCCCATCACGAGCGAGGCGCTGGTCGCCGCGGCACCGGACGTGATCCTGGTGATGACCAAGGGCCTCGAATCGGTCGGCGGCGTCGACGGCCTCCTCGAACTCCCCGGCGTCGCCCAGACCCCCGCCGGCATGGACCGCCGCGTCGCCAGCGTCGAGGACGGCATGCTCCTCAACTACGGCCCCCGCACGGACCAGGTGCTGGCCTCCCTCACCACCCAGATCCACGAGACGGGCTCCGCCCGATGAGACGTCCTCGGCCCGGACAGGCCATGCGCGCCGAAGGCGCGCGGGAAACCACGCCCCGCGCCGCAGGCGCGGAGGCGGCCGCCGGGCCCGCCGCCGGTGCGGCGAGCGCCGAAGGCGCGGGGGTGCGGCCGGCCGGCGCCCAGGGGCCGGCGGAGCCGGGCGCCTTGGCGGCGCAGCCGTCCGACCCTGCCGCGGAAGGCGAAGGAACCGCTCGGCCGGCGTCGCCTAACTTCGCACGAGCGACCGGCAAAGCGGAACCTCTCCGGGGCGGCACGGGCGACGCCCGCCGAGCAGCCCGCGAAGCCGGCACGGATGCACGGCCGCACGT
Organism: Streptomyces millisiae; assembly: GCF_031845425.1. NCBI lineage: Bacteria > Bacillati > Actinomycetota > Actinomycetes > Kitasatosporales > Streptomycetaceae > Streptomyces > Streptomyces millisiae. Next base: position 34,096 of record NZ_JAVREM010000053.1, on the reverse strand, counting down.
CGCCGAAGCCGACAGCGTCGGTTGGCCGGCCGGTGCGGCAGGTGCCGCCAGCGCGGCTACGCCGGGGCACCCGCCCCGCTCCGCACGGGCGACCGGCGAAGCGGAAGCCCCCGCCGGCTCCGCCGGGGGCGCGCCGGCGCGGAGGGGTGGGTGGGGGGGGGCGGTGCTGCTCGTCGCGCTCGTCGCGGTCGCGACGCTGGCCGCGGCGGTCGGGGCGTACGAGATCCCGCTCGGTGAGCTGGTCGGGTCGGTCCGGCACCGGCTGCACCTCGGTGGGCAGCCGCTCGACCGGATCGGGGAGAGCGTGCTGTGGGACGTCCGGCTGCCCCGCGTCGTGCTGGCGATGCTCGTCGGCGCCTCGCTCGGCTGCGCCGGCGCGCTGATGCAGGGCGTCTTCGGCAACCCGCTCGCCGAACCCGGCGTGATCGGCGTGTCGACGGGTGCCGCCGTCGGCGCGGTCGCCGCGATCGCGTTCGGCATCGACGTCCTCGGCAACTGGACGGTCACCGTCTTCGCGTTCGTGACCGGTCTGTTCACGGTGGGGCTGGTGTACGCGCTCTCCAGGTCCGGCGGTCGGAGCGAGGTGGTGACGCTCATCCTCACCGGCATCGCCGTCAACGCCTTCGCCATGTCGCTCGTCGGCCTGTTCATCTTCTTCGCCGACAACGCCCAGGTCTCGCAGATCACCTTCTGGCAGCTCGGCTCGCTCTCCCAGGCCACCTGGCCCAAGGTGCTCGCGGTGCTGCCGTGCGCCGCCCTCGGGCTGCTGGTCGCGCCCGTCTACGCCCGGCGCCTCGACCTGCTCGCGCTCGGTGAGCGCCCCGCGCGTCATCTCGGCGTGGACGTCGAGCGGTTGCGGGTCTCGCTGATCCTGGTGGTCGCGCTCCTCACCGCCGCGGCCGTGGCGGTGGCCGGCGTCATCGGCTTCGTCGGGCTGGTGGTGCCGCACCTGCTGCGCATGGTCGCCGGTCCCGGGCACCGCTTCCTGGTGCCGGGCAGCGCCCTCGCCGGGGCGCTGGTGCTGCTCGCGGCCGACCTCGTCGCCCGCACCGTCGCCGAGCCGGCCGAGCTGCCGCTCGGCGTGATCACCGGGCTGATCGGCAGCCCGTTCTTCTTCTGGCTGCTCCGCAGGACCCGTGGCCGGCAGGGGGGTTGGGCGTGATCGGCCGGCTGCTGCGCGCCAGGGCGCCCGAGCCGCCGGCCAGGCCCGCGCCGGGCGAGCCGCTGGCCGAGGCCGTCTCGCTCGGCGTCGACCTCGGCGGCCGCGCCGTGCTGACCGGTGTCGACCTCACCGTGCGCGCCGGCGAGCTGCTGGCCCTGGTGGGCCCCAACGGCGCCGGCAAGTCCACGCTGTTGGCGGCGCTCGCCGCCGACCTGCCGCCCGCGGCGGGGACGTTGACCATCGCCGGCCGCCCGCCGGGCGCCTGGGGCGCGCGCGGACTCGCGCTGCGCCGCGCCCTGTTGCCCCAGTCCGCGACGCTGGCCTTCCCGTTCACCGTCGCCGAGGTGGTGCGGATGGGGCGCGCGCCGTGGGCCGGGACGCCGGCCGAGGACGAGGACGAGGCGGCGGTCGCCGAGGCGATGGCCGCCACCGAGGTCACCCCGTTCGCGGCGCGGCCCTTCTCGGCGCTCTCCGGCGGCGAACGCGCCCGGGTGGCGCTGGCCAGGGTGCTGGCCCAACGGGCTCCGCTGCTGCTGCTCGACGAGCCGACGGCCGCCCTCGACCTGCGCCACCAGGAGCTGGTGCTCGGCGTCTGCCGGGCGCGCGCCGCGGCGGGCGACGCCGTGGTCGTGGTGCTGCACGACCTCGGCCTGGCCGCCGCCCACGCGGACCGGGCGGCCGTGCTGCACGGCGGCCGGGTCGCGGCCGACGGGCCGCCGGAGGCGGTCTTCACCGAGGAGTCGCTGAGCCGGGTCTACCAGCACCCGGTGGAGGTGCTGCCGCATCCGGAGACGGGGGTGCGCCTCGTGGTGCCCCGGCGCGTGGCGCGATCCGGCCGGTGAACCCCACAAGCAGGGAAAGTTATAGCCAACGCACGCCAAACGGTAGTTGGATGCCCTAGCCTTTTCTGCGCCCCGGCGCGAACTCAGGGGGAGACGAGGACGCGCCGTTCTTCTTCGTATCTTTGCCTCATCAACGCAGTACCGTTGCACTCCTGCCGCAACGGCTTCACCGCTCTCGTGTTGTCGCATCACCTTGGGGGGTCCATGCGTCATCATCAGCCCGACAACTCGGCGACCGGGCTCGTTCGAAGACCAACGGCGGCGCCGCGGCCCATCGGCCGCCGTGAGACCTCCCGCTGGTATCCGCCACTCGCCGTCGCCGCCGACGTGTCGGGCGTCTTCGTCCCCGTCCTCACCGTCTACGGCCTGGCGGCCGAGCCCCGCCCGCTGGCCGCCGCCGCCGTCGCGACCGTCTCCTGGGTCACCGTCCGGGTGATCCACCACCGCTACCGTCCCCGCTCGCTGGGCGAGACCCGCGGTCTGCTGCCCACCGTCCACGACTGGCTGATCTTCCTCGGCCTGTTGGCCGGCCTGCGCGCCGTCACCGGCGAACAGTCCGCCGTCGCCTCGGCGTTAGCCGCCCTCCTGCCCTCCCTGCTGATCACCGCGACGACGGGCGCGCTGATCCACCGGCACCTGCTCGCGCAGCGGCACCGGGCGCAGGCCGTGCGCCGGGTGCTGGTGGTGGGGGAGCCGGGGCCGGTCGACGAGGTCACCGCGCAGCTGGCCGCCCGCACCGACCACGCCTATGTCGTCATCGGCACCGTGCTGGTCGGCGACGCGGGCGAACTCACCTCGGGCGTCCCGGAGATGGGACGGCTCCCGGCGGCCGTCGACCGCTCCCCCGCCATACCGGACCTGATACCCGAGGGCCCGGACGGCTCCACGGTGCTGGCCGCGGCCCGCCGACAGGACGCGGACCTGGTGCTGGTCGCGCCCGGCTGCCTGCTCACCGGCGAGCGGCTGCGCCGCGTCTGCTGGGCCGTCCAGGACGCCGGCCTGCGACTCGCCGTCGCCTCGGGCCTGTCGGAGGTGGCGCTGCGTCGGCTGACGGTCTCCACCGCCGCCGGGCTCAACCTGCTGCACATCGCCCCGCCGCTGCGCAACGGCCCGCAGCCGGCCCTGAAGTCGGTCCTCGACCGGGTGGCGGCCGGCGTGGCGCTCGTGGCGCTCTCCCCGCTGCTGCTCACCCTGGCGCTGGCCGTCAGCCTGGACTCGCGTGGGCCGGCGCTCTACCGGCAGACCAGGATCGGCTACCGGGGCACCCCGTTCACGCTGTGGAAGTTCCGCACCATGGTCGCGGACGCCGAGTCGCGGCGGCCCGAACTCGAGGGGCTCAACGAACACTTGAGCGGCCCACTGTTCAAGATCCGCCGCGATCCCCGGGTGACCAGGCTCGGCCGTTTCCTGCGCCGCACCTCGCTGGACGAACTCCCCCAGCTCGTCAACGTGTTACGCGGCCAGATGTCACTGGTGGGGCCGCGGCCGCCGCTGCCGGAGGAGGTGGCGCGCTACGGCGCGGTGGAGCTGCGCCGGCTCGGCGTCAAGCCGGGGATCACCGGCCCCTGGCAGGTCAGCGGCCGCTCTGACCTGTCGTGGGACGAGGGCCTGGCGCTCGATCTCTTCTACACCGACAACTGGTCGGTGACCGGCGACCTGGACGTCCTGGCCCGCACCTTCCGCGCGGTCGTCGACGGCCGGGGCGCCTACTGATGGCCCGTTCGGGCCGGCGCGGGCACGGTGGCGTAGTGGCGGGGGCGCTCACCGGCCGCGCCCTCACCCAGCCACCACTCGTAGGTCTCCCGGACGCCGCGCGGCAGCGGCGTCCGGGGTGTGAAGCCGAGCGCGGCGAGCCGGGAGACGTCGAGCAGCTTGCGGGGGGTGCCGTCCGGCTTGCTCGGGTCCCAGGCGATCCGGCCGGTGAAGCCGACGGCCTCCGCGATGACCGCCGCCAGCTCGGCGATCGTCAGGTCCTCGCCGACGCCGACGTTGACCGGCGAGTCGCCGTCGTACTCGCGCAGCAGGGTGACGCAGGCGCGGCCGAGGTCGTCGCTGTGCAGGAACTCGCGGCGCGGCGTGCCGGTGCCCCACAGCGTCACCTCCTCGCGCCCGTCCCGCTTGGCCTCGTGGAAGCGGCGGATCAACGCGGGCAGCACGTGCGAGTTCTCCGGGTCGAAGGTGTCGCCCGGGCCGTAGAGGTTGGTGGGCAGGGCCACCACGTAGGAGCGCCCGAACTGCCGCCGGTAGGACCTGACCTGGGAGATGCCGGCGATCTTGGCCAGCGCGTAGGGCTCGTTGGTCGGCTCCAACGGGCCGGTCAGCAGCGCGTCCTCGGTGATCGGCTGCGGCGCGTGCTTGGGGTAGATGCACGAGGAGCCGAGGAACAGCAGCCGGTCGACGCCGGCCGCGTGCGCGCCGGCGATCACGCTGAGCTGGATGCGCAGGTTGTCCTCCAGGAACGGCACCGGGTAGCGGTCGTTGGCCAGGATCCCGCCGACCGTCGCGGCGGCGAGGACCACCGCGTCGGGCCGGGTGTCGCGCAGGAAACGCAGGGTCGCGTCGGCGTCCCGCAGGTCGAGCTCCGCGCGGGTCCTGGTCAGCACCTCGTAGCCCTGTTCGGTGAGTTGGCGGGCGATGGCGCTTCCGGCCAGGCCGCGGTGCCCCGCGACGAAGATCCGCGCGTCGGGCGGCAGCAGTGTCGTCATGGCAACGGATTGTTGCATAACCACACATATCTCTCTGTTCTTCCCGAAGAGAAAGGCTGGGGCCGCGATGAGTGGCGGTAACAGGACGGCGTTGATCACCGGCGTCACCGGACAGGACGGCTCGTACCTCGCCGAACTGCTGCTGGCCAAGGGCTACACGGTGCACGGCCTGCTGCGGCGGTCCTCCTCGTTCAACACCGAGCGGATCGACCACGTCTACCAGGGGCCGCAGGAGCCGTCCCGGACGCTGGTGCTGCACCACGCCGACCTCTCGGACGGCGTGGCCCTGGTGAACCTGCTGCGCGAGCTGAGACCGGACGAGGTCTACAACCTGGGCGCCCAGTCGCACGTCCGGGTCTCGTTCGACGTCCCGATGTACACCGGGGACGTGACCGGGCTCGGCACACTGCGGCTGCTGGAGGCGATCCGCGCCAGCGGCATCGACACCCGCATCTACCAGGCGTCCTCGTCCGAGATGTTCGGCGCGACGCCGCCGCCGCAGAACGAGAAGACGCCGTTCCACCCGCGCAGCCCGTACGGCTGTGCCAAGGTCTACGGCTACTGGTCCACCGTTAACTACCGCGAGGCGTACGGCCTCTACGCGGTCAACGGGATCCTGTTCAACCACGAGTCGCCACGCCGGGGCGAGACGTTCGTGACCCGCAAGATCACCCGGGCCGTGGCCAGGATCAGGGCCGGGCTCCAGGACCGGCTCTACATGGGCAACCTGGACGCGGTGCGCGACTGGGGCTACGCGCCGGAGTACGTCGAGGCGATGTGGCGGATGCTCCAGCAGGACGAGCCCGGCGACTACGTGGTGGCCACCGGGGTGGCGGCCACGGTCCGGGACTTCCTGGAGGCCGCCTTCGCGGCCGGCGGGCTCGACTGGACGGAGTACGTGCGGTTCGACCCCAAGTACGAGCGGCCGAGCGAGGTGGACGCGCTGATCGGGGACGCGTCCAAGGCGCGCGAGGTGCTGGGCTGGAAGGCGGAGACGCGCTGGCGCGAGCTGGCCGAGCTGATGGTGGCCGCCGACATCGAGACGCTGGACGCCGAGTTGAGCGGCCGGCGGGTCCGGATCGATCGTTGACGACGCGCGCCCGCGCGCGCGGGGCGGCCACCACGCGCCCCGGATTCACCATCGTTCGCGCACAACCTGACGGGCCGTTGGTTGGTCCTAGTTGCGCCGGATGGCGGCACAGTGCGGATCGGTAAGGCTGGTTGGGTAGTGGGTGAGGCGATGAGAGCCAGGGGCTTGCGGCGGTTCCTTGCGCGGCGGACACGGCTGGGCGGGATCGGGGCCGGGGTCGTGGTGGCGTTGGCGGGTGGGTTGTTGGCCGGGCCCGCCGCGCCGGCGGCGGTCGCGGTGACGGAGCCGGTCGGGATGACCGCCGACGAACTGCCGACCTGGCAGACCAACGGCATCGTGTACGCCCTCGCCGAGGCCGACGGCGTCGTCTTCGTCGGCGGCACCTTCTCCGCCGTCCGGCCGCCCGGGGCCGAGGCCGGCACACAGGAGCGCCCCGCGGGCAACTTCGTCGCCCTGGACGCCGCCACCGGCGAACCCGTCGACTGCGACCTGTCGTTCTCGGTGGGCTCGGGCACCGCCACCGTGCGGGCGCTGGCCGTCTCCCCCGACGGGCGCACCCTGTACGTCGGCGGCACCTTCGGCTCGGTCAACGGCGTCGGCGCCAGCAGCGTCGCCGCCTTCGACATACCGAGCTGCACCCGCAGGCCCTTCCCGCCGGCCGCCAACGGCATGGTGCGGGACATCGCCGCCACCGCCGACCGCGTCTACCTGGCCGGCGACTTCACCCAGATCGGCGGCACGGCCCGCGGCCGGTTCGCGGCCGTCACCACCGACGGCGCCGTGGTGCCCGGCTGGGTGGCCAACGCCGACGAGCTCGGCAAGGCCGTCGAGGTCACGCCCGACGGGCGCAACGTGCTGCTCGGCGGCGACTTCTACACCATGAACGGCGCCAACTCCCACGCGCTGGCCGTGGTCAGCGCCAGCACCGGCGCCAACGTCCGCACCTACCCGCTCGGGTTCATCGACGACGGCTCCACCGTGCAGGACATCGCGGTCGACGCCACCGGCTTCTACACCGCCAACGAGGGCACCGGCGGCGGCGTGTTCGACGGCCGCATCGCGCTCGACCTGGCCACCTTCAACGAGCGCTGGCGCGACACCTGCCTGGGCGCCACCCAGGACGTCGCGGTGCACGGCTCCGTGGTCTACAGCGCGCACCACGCCCACGACTGCTCCAGCATGGGCGAGTTCCCCGACCAGGAGCGCTACCACCTGTTCGCGCAGGCCGTGGACACCGGCGAGAAGCTGGGCTGGTTCCCCAACACCAACGACGGCCTGGGCGAGGCGCTCGGCCCGCGCACCCTGCTGGCCGTCACCGACCACCCCACCGACGACCGGGACTTCATGTGGGTGGGCGGCGGCTTCACCACCGTCAACGGCGCCCCGCAGTGGGGCCTCACCCGCTTCGCCACCTCGCCCGACGTCGGCGCCCCGTCCGTCCCCGAGGCGCACGCCGCCAGCACCACGCCGGGACGCGTCGACGTGACCTGGCGCCCCAGCCTCGACCTGGACGACAGCCGGCTCACCTACCGGGTCTACCGGGACGGCGCCAGCCAGCCGATCCACACCGTGCAGGCGTCCTCGGTCCCCTGGCGGCGCGCGCAGCTCAGCTTCGCCGACACCGGCATGTCGGCCGGCGAGAGCCACAGTTACCGGATCACCGCCACCGACGGCGCCGGCAACACCAGCGCGCTCTCCGCCCCCGTGACGGCGACGGCGGCCGGCGGCACCCAGCCGTACGTGACCGCCGTGCTGGCCGACAGCCCGCTGCTGTACTGGCGTTACGACGAGACCGCCAACAACTTCGCCTCCGACGCCTCGGGCAACGGCAACAACGGGGTGCACCGGGGCGGCCCGCAGCGCGGCGTGACGCCGGGCGCCGTGCCAGGACCCGAGGCGACCGCCCTCGGCCACGACGGCGTCGACTCCTACACCTACAGCGACCGCTCCTTCTCCGGCCTGCAACGCTTCACCGTGGAGACGTGGTTCAGGACCACGACCACCTCGGGCGGCAAGCTGATCGGCCTCGGCAACCGCACCCTGCAGCCGAGCACCGCCCGCGACAACAACCTCTACATGCTCAACGACGGCCGGCTCTCGTTCGGCATCGTCAACAACGGCAACCGGGTCATCACCAGCTCCGGCCGCTACAACGACGGGCGTTGGCACCACGTCGCGGCGTCCGTCGGCACGAACGGCATGCGGCTCTACGTGGACGGCCAGCAGGTGGCCAGCAACCTCTTCTACACGACCGCCCGCAACGTGACCGGCTACTGGCGGGCCGGCGGCGACTCCCTGGTCAACTGGGCCAACCGGCCGGCCAGCGACCTCTTCGCCGGCCAGCTCGACGAGACCGCCGTCTACCCCGCCCAGCTGTCCGCCGCCCGGGTCTCGGCGCACTACCAGGCGGCCTCGCAGCCGACCGACACCGTGACGACCGTGACGCCGACGGCCGACACCTATGTCAACGGCGCGGCGGCGACCACCAACTACGGCGGCCACCAGCAGCTGGCGGTGCGCGGCAGCAGCGCCTACGAGAGCTACCTCGGCTTCCGGCTGCCGGCCGCCCCGGCCGGGCAGGTGTTGAAGAGCGCCGCGCTGCGGGTGCGGGTCTCCGACGACTCGGTGGCGGGCTCGGTCGACGACTTCCAGGTGGTGCCGATCGACGGCGCCTGGGACGAGGCCACCACCACCTACGCCACCCGGCCCGCGCTCTCACCCACGACAGTCGGCACGCTGAGCGCCCCCGAGGCGCCCGGCGGCGTCCACTCGGTGCCGCTCGACCTGGCGACTGTGCGGGCCGCGCTCGGCGGCGACTTCGACGTGGCGCTGCGCGGCGCGGGCACGGACAGCCTGTGGCTGTGGGCCAGGGAGGCCGCCCACAGCGGCTACCGGCCGCAGCTGGTGCTGACCTTCGGGGCGCCCTGATGAGGGCCGGCGCCCTGGCCTGCGGAGTGCTCCTGGCCGCCGTCGTCTCGCTGACCGCCTGCGGCGGCAGCGGTGACGACGGCGAGGACGGCGGCGCGGCCGGGGCCGAACGGCCCGCCGTGGAGGTGACGGCCTCACCGGAGTCGCCGGCGACCCAGGGCGCGGAGAACTCGCCGGAGGCGGAAGGGATTCCGGACGAGACCGTGCCCGAGGAGGAACTCACGCCCGCCGAGGGAGAGTTCGACGATCAGGAGCGGGAGTACCTGACCGACCGGGTGCCGGTGGGCGCCGACCCGGCCGCCATCCTGGAGATGGGCGACGAGGCGTGCTACCGCATCGGCTACCTGGAGCGGCACGACCGGGCGGGCGCGGTGCGGGCGTTGCGCGAGGGCGAGATCCCGGACGCGGCGGCCGCCGTCGAGCACCTGTGCCCGGAGTACGCCGAGCTGCTGGCCGAGGCGGAGTCCGAGGCGGCGGCCGAAGAGTGACAGCGCGACAGGGAGAAGAGTGACCCGACTACCGATCGTGGTGGCGATCCCCACCAAGAACGAGGCGGCCAACATCACCGGCGCGGTGCGTTCCGTCATCGACCACTTCGCGGCCGTGGTGGTCGTGGACTCCGACAGCACGGACGACACCCGCGCCCTGGCCAAGGCGGAGGGCGCGGAGGTCGTCCCCTACACCTGGGACGGCCGCTACCCGAAGAAGAAGCAGTGGTGTCTGGAGAACGTCCACCCGGAGACGGACTGGATGCTCTTCCTCGACGGGGACGAGACGCCGAGCGGCGAGCTGATCGCCGAGCTGCGGCGGATCTTCCACGACGGCCGCCCGGTCCGCCCGGCGGCCTTCGACATCCCGCTCGGGTACTGGTTCGCGGGGCGGCGACTGCGGCACGGCTACACCATCGTGAAGCGGGCGCTGCTCGACCGCACCCGGGCCAGGTTCCCGGAGCCCGACGATCTGGCCGCGCCCGGCATGGGCGAGCAGGAGGGTCACTACCAGCCGCTGGCGGAGCCCGTGCACCGGCTGCGGGCCCCCATCGAGCACCGGGACCTCGACCCGGTGCGGACCTGGTTCGACCGGCACAACCGGTACTCGGACTGGGAGGCGTGGCTGGAGCGCCACCCCGAGGTGCGGGAGCAGATCCGCACGGCGAAGACCCGGCAGGGGCAGATCTTCCACCGGGCGCCGTTCAAGCCGCTGTTGTCGTTCGGGTACTCCTACGTGTACCGGCGGGGTTTCCTCGACGGCCGGGCCGGTTTCGACTACGCGCTGGCCATGAGCTTCTACCGCTGGCAGATCGGGGTGAAGGCGCGGGAGGCGGCCGCCGCCGAGCGGCCGACCGACTGACCGGACGGGCGCGGGGTCCGCCGCCCCGCTGATGCGACGACCGGGTGGCAAACATATGTTTGCTTCCGTGAGCAGCAGTGGATCCAGTCAGTGGACTGTCGAAGCCCCGGCCCCCGTCCGGCTGCCCCCGGCGGCCGGGCGGCGGGTCACGCTGGTCGCGGGGGGCGTCTGCCTGGTGTCCTTCGTGGCCTTCTTCGTGGCGCAGCGGATGGCCGGCGTCACCTGGTTGGACCTGGACGTGTACCGGGCCGAGGGCTGGGCGATCCGCACCGGCGACAGCCTCTACGACCTGCGGGTCACCGAGCACGGGCTGCCGGCCACCTATCCCCCGTTCGCGGCGCTGCTCTTCGTCCCCCTGACCTGGGTCGGCGTGGAGACCATGCGGGTGGCGGCGACGGTGGGCAACCTGCTCCTGCTGCTGGCGCTGGTGTACCTGTCGCTGCGGCTGATCGGCCGGCGGCCCCGGGGGCTGCCGCTCCCGGCGGCGGCGTGCGCGGTGGCCGCCGTGGCCGTCTGGTGCGAGCCGGTGTGGACCACGCTGCGGTACGGCCAGATCAACCTGCTGCTCGCCGTCCTGGTGCTGTGGGACCTGACCCGCAGGACCGGCCACCGCTGGGCCGGCGCCGGCATCGGCGTCGCGGCCGGCATCAAGCTCACCCCGGCGCTGTTCGCCGTGCTGCTCGCGGTGGCCGGCGGCGTGCTCGCGGTCCGGCGGCTGCGGCGCGGCGCGCCGGCGTGGAACGAGCAGCTGCGGCGGGCGGCGGTGGCGGCTGGCGCGTTCTGCGCCACGGTGGCGATCGGGGCGCTGGCCGCGCCCGGCGACTCCCGCCGCTTCTGGACCGAGGTGGTCTTCGACAAGAACCGGGCCGGCCGGATCGAGGGCACGGCCAACCAGTCGCTGCGCGGGGTCATGGCCCGCGCCCTGCACACCGTCGACCCGGGCGGGGCGTGGCTGCTGCCGGCCCTGCTGGTGTGCCTCGTCGGGCTGGCCACGGCGGTGGCGGCGCTGCTGGCCGGGGACCGGCTGCCGCACGCCCGCGCCTGGGCCGCCGTCAGCTGCGGGGTCACCGCGCTGGTGGTCAGCCCCATCTCCTGGTCGCACCACTGGGTCTGGGCGGTGCCGCTGGTGCTGCTGCTGGCCGCCGAGGCGGCGCGCCGCCGGCACCGGTGGTGGGTGGCGGGGGCGGCCGTCACCGGGGTGCTGTTCTTCACCTTCGCGCTGTGGTGGGTGCCGCACTTCAGGGACGACCATCCGGAGCTGCGGCAGTCCCCGGGCCAGATGCTGCTCTCCGGGATCTACCCGGGGATCGGCCTGGCCTTCCTGACGCTGGCGGCGGTGGTGGTCGCCAGGGCCTGGCTGCGCCGCCCGCCGGGACCGCTCATACCCGCGGTGGACCGGCCGCGCCGGTTACTCGCCCGTACACCGTGAGCAGCTCGTCCAGCACCGCGTCGATGGTGAAGTGCTCCTCGACCAGCCGGAAGGCGGCCCTGGAGGCCCGTTCGTTGGCCTCGGGCGCCAGCAGGTCGAGGATCGCCCCGCCGAGCCGGGGCCCGTTGTCCTCGTCCGCCCGGGAGGCCACCACCCGCCCGGCGCCGGCCCGCGCCACGTCGGGGGCGAGCCCGGTGGTCTCGGTGACCACGACGGGCGTGCCCACCGACATGGCCTCCAGCGCCGAGACGGAGAAGGCGTCCTGGACGGACGGCAGCACGAACACGTCGGCACGCCGCAGCCACGCCATCACCTCGGCCCGGTCGAGCGCCCCGACCCGGTCGAGCGAGCCGCGCACGCCGAGCGACTCGGCGCGGGCCAGCGTGTCGGCGAGCGCGCCGGTGTCGGGCCCGGCAAGCACGAAGCGGGCGTCGGGGTGGCGGGCCAGCACGGTGGGCATGGCGGCCACGAAGTCCTCCGGCCGCTTGCCGGCCTGCACCCGGGCCAGGTAGAGCACGGTCGGCGGTCCCGACGTCTTGCGCCGCGACTCCTGCGCCGGCACGCCGTTGACCAGCCGGTACTGCGGCGCGATGGGCTCCGGCGCGACCACGGCGGCGGTCTCGGCCCGCTCCCGCTCGGTCAGGTGGAGCACGGCGTCGGCCCGGCGCAGCACCCGGCGCACGCCGAGCGCGTCCACCAGCCTGGCCACCCGCTTCTCGGTCGGGTCCACCATGCCGTGGGTCTGCAGCACCAGCGGGGTGCCGGCCTGGAGCGCGAGCAGCGCGACCGGCAGGGTGATCAGGTCGCGCATCAGGTGCACGTGGACGAGGTCGGCGGACCTGACGTAGGACCAGGCGCGGGCCAGCAGGGTCGGGGAGGTGATGCCGCTGACCTCGAACCTGGGCAGCACGTGCCGGGCCTGGAAGAGCCGGACGTGGGCGCCCTCCACCTCGCGCGGCAGCTCCGCGCCCGCCCCGAAGCCGTCCCCCAGGGCGGCGAGCACCGCCCGGTGCCCGCGCTCGCGCAGCCCCCGGCACTGGCTCAGCGCGACCCTGGTGGGGCCGCCGAACTCGTGCGTGGGCGTGTGCAGGGTCACCACGTGCAACACCTTCATGCCACGAACTCCCTCCCCCCACCACATCGTTGGCCGATCGGTGGACGTCCCAGGCTACTGGTCGTGGCCGGCCGCCGGGGGTCGGCCCGGGTGGTGGCGGCCGAGGGGCAGCACCATCGGGGTGTCGCTGACCGGGTCGACGGTGACGCGGCAGCGCAGCGCGAACACGTCGGTGACCGTCTCCTCGGTGATGACCTCGGCCGGGGTGCCCTCGGCGACGATCCGGCCGGCCTTCATGGCGACGACGTGGTCGGCGTAGCGGCAGGCCTGGTTGAGGTCGTGGAGCACCATCACGACGGTCCGTTTCCGGTCCCGGTTGAGGTCGGTGACGAGGTCCAGGACGTCGATCTGGTGGGTGAGGTCCAGGTAGGTGGTGGGCTCGTCGAGCAGCAGCACCGGGGTGTCCTGGGCGACGGCCATGGCGAGCCAGGCGCGTTGCCGCTGTCCGCCGGAGAGTTCGTCGACGGTGCGGTCGGCGTGTTCGGTCATGCCGGTGGCGTCGAGGGCGTCGCGGACGGCTCGTTCGTCGGTGGTCGACCACTGGCGCCACCAGGTCTGGTGCGGGGCGCGGCCGCGGCTGACCAGGTCGACGACGGTCAGGCCCTCGGGGGCGACCGGGGACTGCGGCAGGATGCCGAGGTGCTGGGCCAACTCCCTGGTGGGCAGGGAGTGCAGGGCCCGTCCTTCGAGGTGGACGGCGCCGTGGCGCGGCGCGAGGAGCCGGGCCAGGGCGCGCAGCAGCGTGGACTTGCCGCAGGCGTTGGCGCCGACGATGGCGGTGATGCGGCCCGGCGGCACGGTCAGGTCGAGGTCGGCGACCACGGTGCGGTCCCCGTAGGCCAACGTGAGGCCGGTGGCGCGGAGTTCGGGATGGGACGGCACGGCGGGTCAGCCTCCTTGGCCCGAGCGGTTGACCCGGGCGAGCAGCCAGAGCAGGAAGGGGGCGCCGAGGGCGCCGGTGACGACGCCGACGGGGAGTTCGACGTCGGTGAGCAGCCGGCGGGCGGCGAGGTCGGCGGCGAGGACGACGAGGGCGCCGGTGAGCGCCGAGGCGACCAGCGGCGGCCAGGCGGTGCGCGCGAGCCGCTGGGCGATCTGCGGCGCGGCCAGGGCGACGAAGGCGACGGGGCCGGCGGCGGCGGTGGCGAAGGCGACGAGGCCGACGCCGGTGAACATCAGCCCGAGGCGCACGCGGTGGACCGGGGTGCCGAGCCCGGTGGCGACGTCGTCGCCGAGTTGGAGGATCCGGAGGTGGCGGGCGAGCAGCAGGGCGGCGGGGACCAGCGCCGCCGACGCCCAGGCGAGCGGGGCGACATGGACCCAGTCGCGGCCGTTGAGGTTGCCCACCAGCCAGCCGAGGGCCGCCTGGGCCTGGAACTGGCCGCCGCGCGCCAGGAGGTAGTCGGTGACGCTGGCGCAGACCCAGGAGACGCCGACGCCGACCAGCACGATCCGGTAGCCGGTGGTGCCGCGCCGCCAGGCCAGGGCGTGCACGAGCAGCGCGGTGGCGAGGGCGCCGAGCAGGCCGAGGGTCTGGGTGCCGAGGCCGGTGCCGAAGCCGAGCACGAGGCCGGCGACGACGGCGGTGCCGGCGCCCTGGGTGATGCCGATCAGGTCGGGGCTGGCCAGCGGGTTGCGGGTCATGGTCTGGAAGATCGCGCCCGACATGCCGAAGGCGAGGCCGGCGAGGAGCCCGACGAGGGCGCGGGGCAGCCGGAACTCCCGTACCACCAGGGCGGTTCCCGGGTCGGCGGTGCCGGTGAGGGCGGCGACCACGTCGCCGAGCGGGATCGGGATGTCGCCGACCGCGAGCCCCCAGCAGAAGAGGAGCAGCACGGCGCCGAGGAGGGCGAGGCAGACGGCGAGTTGGCGGGGCCGCAGCACGCCGGAGACGGGTGGGGTGGCGAGCCGGAAGTGGGCGGGCCCGGAGTGGCTGGTCATGGCGGTCACACCTCGGTCAGGCGCTGGCGGCGCACCAGGGCGACGAAGAACGGGCCGCCGACGAAGGCGACCAGGACGCCGGCCTGGATCTCGACGGGCCTGGCGACCAGCCGGCCCGCCACGTCGGCGAGGAGCAGCAGGCAGGGCGCCAGGGCGGCCGAGATCGGCAGCAGCCAGCGGTGGTCGGGGCCGATGCCGGCCCGCTGGGCGAGGACCCTGGCCAGGTGCGGCACGACGAGGCCGACGAAGACGACCGGGCCGATCAGGGCGACGGAGCCGCCGGTCAGCAGGGTCACGGCGACCACCCCCTGGGCCCGGACCAGGCCGACGCGGCGGCCGAGCGAGGTGGCCACGTCCTCGCCGAGCGCCAGGCTGTTGAGGGCGGGCGCGCAGGCCAGCGCGAGCAGCGCGCCGAGCGCCAGGAACGGCAGCACCCGGGTCAGCCCGTCGCCGTTCTGGCCGGCGAGCGAGCCGGCGGCCCAGAACCGGTAGCGGTTGAGGGCGTCCGGGTCGGTCAGCACGATGCCGCTGGTGAGGGAGGACAGCAGCGCGGTGACGGCGACGCCGGCGAGCGCGAGCTTGACCGGGGTGAGCCCGGAGGCGCCGAGCCGGCCGAGGAGGTAGACGGTGACGCCGGCGACCAGCGCCCCGGCGAGCGCGAACCAGATCCGGCCGGTGAGGGTGGCGAGGCCGAGCACCCCGGCGGCCAGCACGACGCCGAAGGCGGCGCCGGCGCTGATGCCGAGGATGCCCGGGTCGGCGAGCGGGTTGCGGGTGAGGGCCTGGAGCAGCGCGCCGGCCAGGCCGAGCGCCACGCCGACGGACAGGCCGAGGGCGGTGCGCGGCACCCGGGAGGACCAGATGACGTCGTCCACCCGGGCGTCGGGGGCGTCGCCGAGCAGGGTGCGCACCACCTGGCCGGGTGGCACGCTCAGCGCCCCGAAGGCGATGGACAGCAGGCTGACCACCGCGAGGGCGCCGAGCAGCCCGGCCACCAGGGCGACGCGCCCGCGCACCGCACCGCTCACCGCGCGGCCGGGACTTCGGTGGCCGGGTCGCCGTCGACGGCGGCGGCGAGTTGCGGCACCAGTTGGTCGAGGACGTAGGGCAGGCTCAGCACGCTGGAGAAGCCGTAGGCGACGCCGAAGTCGCTGTTCTCCTCGACGAAGACCTCGCGGCCCTCGGCGACCACGGCCAGGTCACCGTAGAGCGGGTCCTGGTGCAGCTGCTCGGCGCCCTCCTCGGGGTCGGGCACGCTCCACACGACGGTGCCCTGGTCGAGGAGGTCGGTGCGCTCCTCGCTGATGTTGGCGCCGAACTCCTCGCCGATGACGGCGTCGACGTCGGCCGGGTAGGTGAAGCCGAGGTCGGTGAGCATGCGGGAGCGCGGGTCCTCGGCGCCGAAGACCCAGTAACCCTCGTAGGGGGACGCGGGGATGGCGGTGGCCTCGGCGAACTCCGGGTGCTCGGCGCGGGCTTCGGCGAACCGGGCGTCGACGTCCGCGATCAGTTGCTCGGCCTCGTCGGCCCGGCCCAGGATCCGGCCGATGGTCTCGGTCTGCTGCCGCCAGGGCACGCCGTAGTCGACGTACTCGCCGGGCTGGGCCACCACGGGGGCGATCTCGGAGAGGCTGTCGTACTGCTCCTGGGTGATGCCCGCGTACTGGGCGATGATCACGTCCGGCTGGAGCAGGGCTATCTCCTCCAGCTGGGGCCCGGTGCCGGTGTCGGTGAGCAGGGTGGGGAGTTCGGCGTCGCCGAGCAGGTCGGTGGCCCAGGGGCCGATGGCGGCCTCGTGGGTGCCGTACCAGTCGGTGGTGCCGACGGGGACGGTGCCGAGGGCGAGCACGGCGTCGTGGTCGGTGAGGCCCACGGTGACGACGCGTTCGGGTGCGGCGTCGATGGTGGTGGAGCCGTACTTGTGGTCGATGGTGACCGGGAAGGCGCCGCCGGCGGCGTCGGAGTCGCCGGGCGCCTCCGAGCCCTCGGAGTCGGAGCCGCAGGCGGTGAGCGGGAGCAGGGCGGCGGCCAGGGCGACGGCGGCCAGCCGTCTGGGTGAGCGGTGCATCGTTCGGGTTCCTTCTGGAGCGGACGGGTCGGGGTCGGGGTCAGTGGGCGGTGCGGTGGTCGGACCAGGCGTCCCAGAGCGCGGCGTACCGCCCGCCGGCCGCGCGGAGTTCGTCGTGGGTGCCGCTCTCGACGATCCGGCCCTCGGCCATCACGACGATCCGGTCGGCGGTGGCGGCCTGGGTGAGCCGGTGGGCGACGACGAGGGCGGTGCGGCCGTCGAGCGCGCGGTCGGCGGCGCGCTCCAGCGAGCGGGCGCCCGTGCTGCCGGCCTCGGCGGTCGCCTCGTCCAGCACGGCGATCGCCGGGTCGGCCAACACCAGCCGGGCCAGGGCGAGTTGCTGGGCCTGGGCGGCGGTGAGCCGGTGGCCGCCGGCGCCGACGACGGTGTCGAGTCCGCCGGGCAGCGCCTCGGCCCAGTCGAGGGCGCCGACCAGGTCGAGGGCGGCGCGCAGCTCGGTCTCGGTGGCGTCGGGCCTGGCGAGCCGCAGGTCCTCGGCGAGCGGTCCGGCGAAGACGTGCACCTCCTGGCTGACGAGCCCGACGGCGCCGCCCCTGCCGATCCGTCCCGCGGTCGGCCGGTGGACGCCGGCGATCAGCTTGGCCAGCGTGGACTTGCCCGCGCCGCTCGCGCCGACCAGCGCCACCCGTTCCTTGGGGCGCAGCGCGAGGTCCACCTCGTGCAGCACGGTCCTGCCCGGCTCGTAGGCGTGGTCGAGCGCGGTGACGGTGACCCGGCCGGGGTCCTCGGTCGGGGCGGCGGGCCCCGCGTCGGCGGCGGGCTCGGGCTGGGGGTCCCTCCCCGGATGGTGGGCGACGCCGACGATGCGGGCGAGGCCGGCCTGGGCGCTCTGCGCGTCGTCCATCAGCACCAGCGCGGCGTTGATGGGCGTGAACAGGCTGTGGAAGTAGAGGGCGGCGGCGGTGGCGGTGCCGACGGAGGCCGAGCCGTCGCGCACCAGCAGGTAGCCGGTGACCAGCACGGCGGCGAGGCCGGCGAACTCGGCCAGGTGCAGCCGGGAGTAGAAGCTGATGACCAGCCGCACCTCGCGCATGGTGAGGTCGAGGGCGGCCAGCGAGCCGCGTTCGACCCGCTCGGTGTGGCGCGCCTCGTGGCGGAACGCGCGGACGGTGCGGGCGCCGCCGAGGGTCTCGAGCAGCCGCTGCTGCACCCCGGCGACGGCGACGCGTTGGCGGGCGTAGAGCGGCACGGCGTGGCGCAGGTACCAGCGGGCGGTGTGGGCCTGGACGGGGACGCCGACGAGCGCGGCGAGCAGGAAGCGCCAGTCGAGCAGGGCGAGGGCGCCCAGGGTGAGGACGATGGCCAGCGCGGAGCGGGCCAGCGCGGGCAGGGCGTTGCGGACGGCCTGGGCGACGAGCGTGACGTCGCCGGTGACGCGGGCCGTCAGGTCGCCGGAGCCGGCGCGCTCCAGCTGGTCGAGCGGGAGGGTGAGGGCGCGGTCGACGAAGCGCTCGCGGAGCCGGGCCAGGGTGGTCTCGCCGAGCCGGGAGACCAGCGCCAGGCCGTACGCCAGGGCGCCGCCCTGCACGAGGGCGACGGCGACCAGCAGCAGGGCGAGTTCGGTGAGGTCGCCGGCCGGGCGGCCCTCGGCGACGAGGTCGACGGCGCGGCCGAGCAGCGGCTGGGTGAGCAGCCCGACGGCGGTGGCCGCGGTGAGCACGGCGGCCGCGGCCAGGGCCAGGCCGCGGCGGGGGCGCAGGAGTTCGCGGACGGCGGCGCGCAGTTCGGCCGGGGTGGCGACCGGCAGCCCGGTGGTCTGGGGCGGGGCTTGCGGGAACTCGGTCATGACAGCACCAGTCGCTGGTAGTCGGGGTGGTCGCGCAGCAGGTCGGCGTGGCCGCCCTCGGCCGCGACGCGCCCCGACCGGTCGAGGAGCACCACCCGGTCCGCGACGGCGAGCAGGGTGGGGCTGGTGCTGAGCAGGACGGTGGTGCGTCCGTGCCGCAGCTCGCGAAGCCCGGCGGCGATCCTGGCCTCGGTGACGGCGTCCACGGCGGTGGTGGGGTCGTGCAGCAGGAGCACCGGCGGGTCGGCGGCCAACGCGCGGGCCAGCGCGACGCGTTGCCGCTGGCCGCCGGAGAGCGCGCGGCCGCCCTCGCCGGCCTCGGTGTCGGTGCCGAGCGCGTCGGCGCCGGCGGCGGCCAGCGCCGCGGCCTGGGCGGCGCCCGGCACGTTGTCGGCGACGGTGCCGGAGAACAGGTGCGCGTCGTGCGGCGCGGCCAGCACGGCGGTGCGCAGCCGGGCCGGGTCCAGGTCGGTGAGCGGGGCGCCGTCGAGCAGCACCGTGCCGCCGGCCGGGTCGGCCTCGCGGCCCAGGCAGCGCAACAGCGCCTCGGCGTGGGCCGGTTCGGCGACGGCGACGCCGAGCAGTTCGCCGGCGCCCACGGTCAGGCGCAGGCCGTCGAGCCCCTCGTGGGTCAGGTCGCGCACCTCGATCTCGCCGCGCGCCGGGCGGGCCGGCTCGGCGCCGCCCGGCGTCACCGCCCAGGGGGTGGTGAGCACGTCGGCGACGCGGGCGGCGGAGGCGCGGCCCTGGGCGAGTTCGGTGTTGACCCAGGCGAGGGTCTGGAAGGGGGTGAGCAGGAACAGGGCGAGGCCGAGGGCGGAGACCAGCTCGCCGAGGCTGATGTCGCCGCTGGCCGCGAACCGGCCGCCGACCAGGGCGATCAGGGCGACGAAGAGGCCGGTGACGGCCAGCGTGACGCCCTGCTGGCCGGCCTCGGCGCGGGCCGCGCGCAGGGTGGCGGCGAGCGAGTCCTGGCTGATGCGGCGGTAGCGTTCGACGGCCGCCCGCTCGGCGCCGAGGCCCTTGAGCACCCGCAGCCCGTCGACGAGGTCGGCGGCGACGCCGGAGGCCCGGGCGGCGGCCTCCTGCTCGGTGGCGCTGCGGCGTTCGAGCGGCTTGCTCAGCAGGTGGCCGAGCCAGAGCAGCACGGGGGTCCCGAGCAGCACGAGCAGCCCGAGCGGCAGCGAGGTCCGCAGCAGCGCGACGGCCCCGACCAGCAGCCCCGTCAGGGCGGCGAAGCCGAGGCCGAGGGCCATCAGGCTGGCGCCGACGCGGCGGGCGTCCTCGGTGGCGACGCTGGCCAGGGCGCCGGGCAGCCGGCCGCGTTCGGCGCCGCCGGCCGGGTGCAGGACCCGGCGCACCAGGTCGAGGCGGAGTTCGTGGGCGGCGGTCTCGGCGGCGCGCTCGCCGAGTCGGGCGCCGAACCGGAAGCTGAAGGAGAGCATGAGGTAGACGCCGCCGAGCGCGGCCAGCAGCAGGAGCAGCGCGCCGGCGTTCTGCCCGGCGATGGCCCGGTCCACGGTGACGCCGATCAGCAGCGGGGTCAGCGCCTCGCCGGCCTGGTGGCCGGCGCCGAGCAGCGCGCTCACCACCAGCCGCCGCCGCTGGCCGAGCACCGCGCGCCGCAGCACGTCCCGACCGGTCACCGCGCCCTCCCGCTTTCCGTTCACCGAGCCGCCCAACGAAGACTTCGGTAAGGCTAACCTAAGCTCTGGCCGGGAAATACGGGGGACCGCCCACCGCTCCCGGTGCTACCTTCGGCTCGCCGGCCGTGGGACTTCGGCGCGACTTCCGGAAACCGTCTGTTCAACGCGTCATTCGCTGCTCGTGCCCCCATTCCCCGGCCGGCCCGCGAGCCAGGGGGAAACGGGGAGGGGCCATGGCCAGCCAGGGCGACGCCGTCGCCGCCGAGGACGTGCTGCTGTTCGTCAACGCGGCCATCACCGCGACCGGCCAGCGCGAGTTCCACTCCGACGGGGAGCGGCAGCGGCTCTCCCTCGACTTCCTCCACGCGTACATGCTGGTCAACTACCGCGACCTGTACGCCGCGACGCTGGCGCTCGGCATCAACCACCACAACACCGCGCTGATCGCGCGCCGTCTGCTGGAGACCTCCGCCGACGCCGGCACGGCGGAACGGCGGCGCGCCGAGGGCCGGTTGATCGGGCGGGCGCTGCGCACGCTGCCGCCGCAGCGGGTGTACCGGCTGTTCGCCGCGCTGCGGGCCGCGGGCGTCAACAACCGGCGCACCCGGGCGATCGTCCGGGACTGGCTGGCCGCCCGCCCCGACCTGGCCTTCGACGCGGTCAAGTACCGGGGCCCGCTGAAGGCCGCCCTGCGCCACGCGCACCTCCGCCTGGACGAGGACAGCGAGTTGGGCGCCTTCCTGTTCGCGCCGCACGACCGGCGGACCTTCACGACCCCGCTCTTCGAGACCTGGCGGCGGGCGCACTACGACCGCTCCCTGGTGTTCGAGCTGCCCTACACCGTCGCCGAGGGCCTGGCCGCCCGGCACGGCATGGACCGGGCGGCGTTCCTCGCCGGGATCGAGCCCCGGATGACCCGGCTCGAACGACTGCGGCTGCGCGAGGCCACCGGGGACCGGGACCAGGCGTCGCTCGCCGGCGCGTCGCTGACCCGCATCGCGAGCTACGCGCTCGCCCTCCCGCTGGACGAACGGGCGGCCCGGCGCGCCGAGTTGACCGACGCGCTGCGCGCCGCCGCGCGCCGGGCGGCCGGCCCCCGCGCCGGGAGCTGGGGACGCGTGGTGGCGGTCCTCGACGACAGCTACTCCGCGCTCGGCTCGGGCGAGAAGCGGCGCCGGCCGCTCGCCGTGGCGCTGGCCGCCCACTTCCTGCTGGCGGCGCTGGCCGGCGACGGCTACACGGGCCTGTGGACCTCGGGCCGCACCGACCCGCTGCTCGTCCGTCCGCTGGGGCCCACGCCACTGGGCGAGCGAATCCTGGACGGGCTCGAACTCGCCCCGGAGCGGCTGCTGATCGTCTCGGACGGCTGGGACAACGCGCCGCCCGGGCTCGCCGCCGAGGTGCTGCGGGTGTGGTCGGCGCGGTTCGACCCGACCGGCCGCACGGAGATCGTCCACCTCAACCCGGTGTACAACGCCGACGACTTCACCGTGCGCGCGCTGGCGCCCGCGGTGCCCACGGTGGGCGTCAGGGACGCCGAGGACCTGCCGGCGCTGGTCGAGTTGGCGCGCTTCGCGCAGGGCCGCACCGGGCTGGCCCCGCTCCGTGCCCATCTCGCGGCCCGCGTCGCCGAGTTCCTCGGGGAGGACACGTGACCACCCACTCGCCCGCCGGGATCGACCTCGCGGGCCTCACCACAGGACCGCCCCAGGTGTGGGGCGGGGTGCGCCTGGTGCCGCTGCTGCGCGCGGCACCCATCGTCGACCTGCGGCTGCACCCGCGCGCCTACGGGGAGTCGATCGGCGTGGTGGACGTGGACCGGCGCTCGGTGTACGCCGCCTATGTGCCGCACGGCTACGTGGCGAACTGGACCAGGGACGGCGCGCCCGCCGCCGCCTACGGCACCCGGCTGAGCGACGGCCGCACCGCGGGGACCGACCGGGCGGCGCCCGTCGAGCACCTGCGGCTGCACTTCCACCGGCGGATGGCCCGCCGGGAGGCCAGGAACCGGCTGCGCTTCCTGCCCCTGCACCTGGCCCTGGAGGGCTATCTGGCGCTGCACTTCGGCGGCCCGACGATCGTCTGGGAGGAGTGGGCCAGGCGCGCGGTGAACCGCGGCCTCTCGCCGCGCGCCGAGCGGGCGTACGTCGGCGCCGAGGTGCCGGGGCTCGCGGACGCGCTGCGGGTCTTCGAGATCCACCCGGGCCAGTGCGGGGCGCTGCTCTACGTCGCGGACGCGCTGGCCGGCGCGCTGGTGGTGCCGCACCCCGACGACTACCGCGTGCTGCACCCGACCCTCCTCAAGGACCTCTACGGCGAGCTGGTCCACCAGTACGCGCTGCTCTCGGCACCGGTCCAGGAGTTCCGGGCCCGCCTCGACGACTCCGCCGTGCGGACGCCGGCCGACCTGCGCGCGGCGGTGCGGCGCCAGCGGGACGAGTGGGCGGCCTTCCACGACGGCACGATGGCCGGCGGGCTGCTCGGCGCCGAGTACTCCTTCCAACGGGTGTACCGGCTGGGCCGGTTCAGCCTGTGGCGGTTCCTGCCGACCTTCCACCGGCACGTCGAGAACCACATCGGCGAGTGCGTCCTGGACAGTTCGGGGCGGCTGGCCTACCTGAAGACGTTCCGGCTGTCCGAGGCCCAGGTGAGGCGCGGCCACCTGCTGTCCTCGCTGGCCGCCCAGGACTGGCACCCGGCCCGCACGGCGGCGGCGCTCGGCATCACCACCGAACAGCTGTCGCTCCGCGTCGAACACGCCGGCTTCGGCCAGCTGCTCGTCCACCACCACCGGCGGGCCGCGTTCACCCGTTGAGCGCCGCCCTGGCCGCCGCCACCGTGGTGGGCAGGGTGTCGTGCACCGACAAGTCCGGCCTGACCAGCGCGAGCTGGCAGCGCACGTCGGTCGCGCGCGGATAGCCGGGGTCGACGCCCACGGCGATCAGCCGGTCGGGGGTCGCGGCGGCGGCGCCGAGTTCGTAGAGGGTGATGGGCTGCGTGGTGACGGCGGGGTCGCTGGCCGGGAACCAGAACAGCGTGACGTCGGCCAGCCGCAGGTGGTGGAACTCCCAGGCGATCTGGGCCTCGCTCGCCGCCGGGTCCGACAGGTCGAAGCCCGCCCGGCGCGGGTTGAACACCACCAGGTCCCGCAGCGCCTCGGCGGCCTTCCGCTGCCAGTCGGGGCAGTCGCTGATCCCGCCGGCCAGGAACACCGACGGCGGATCGCCCGGCTCGGGAGAGTACCGGCGCGGGGCCTCGACGTAGTGGCTGACCGTCATGCCCACCATCCTGCCCCACGGCCGCCAGGTCCTAGACTGAGCCACCGATTCGAGGGGTGGGTGCCGGTGGCGGTCGAGGTCACGGGGCGGGCACGTGGGGTGCCGAGTCGCGCGGTGTTGTCACGGCCGCTCTCCGTGCCGTTGATCGGCGGCCTGGTGGGGATACTGCCGCTCGCGGTGGCCGCGCAGCCGGGCGAGGGGGTCAGGGACACCACGTTCTGGCTCCAGCTGGTGGTGGCCTGCTACGCCGGCGTGCGGCTCTCGGCCATGGTGCTGTCCGGCCGGCGGCGGCTGGTGCAGGGCGCGTTCTGGCTGTTCTGCTACCTGGCGATGGGCATCGCGCCGCTCGCCCAGTCGGTGCTCGGCCGCGACCCCACGCCGGTGCTCGGGCCGCGCGGCGACACGCAGTTGGCCACCATGCTGGTGCTGTGCGGGATGGTCGCCTTCGACGTCGGCGCGCTGCTCGCCAGGCACCGCCCGGCCACCCGCGGCGCGCGACGCCCGCCGGCCACCGTGCACCGCACCCGGCTCTACGTGCTGGTGGCCTTCGCCTACCTCGCCAGCGCGCTGCTGATCGTCCAACTCGGCGGCCCCGCCGTGTTCTTCGCCAGCCGGCAGGAGATCAGTGCCACCCTCAGCGAGGCCACCGGCGCCGAGGCGAGCGGCGGCGAGGCGGGCAACGCGCTGCTGCGCGGCTTCGGCACGGTGCCGGCGATGCTGGCGCTGCTGTTCCTCACCCGCTGGATGGTGACCTCGCGGCGGGCCCGCCGCCAGCCGTCCGTCGTGCTGCCGTGGGCCGGCCTCGTCGTCATCAACGCCATCGTCAACAACCCGATCTCCAACCCGCGTTACTGGTTCCTGACGGTGCTGTTCGCGCTGCTGTTCACCGTCTTCCCGCGCAGCACCGTGATGTACCGGGCGGCGCTCGCGCTGGGCGTGGTGATCGCCCTGCTGGTGTTCCCGTTCACCGACCGCTTCCGCTACGACGAGAACGGGCGGCAGCCGGTCGAGGCGCAGTCGTTCATGGAGCCGCTGGTCATCAAGGACTACGACCAGGTCGGCATGTTCGCCAACACCATCACCTACGCGGCCGACGGCAACGGGCACACCTACGGCCGGCAGGTGACCGGCGCGGCGCTGTTCTTCGTGCCGCGCGACATGTGGCCGGCCAAGCCACAGGACACCGGCTTCCTGGTGGGCGGCTGGATGGGCACCAACAGCGCCAACCTCTCCTCCCCGCTGTGGGCCGAACTCTGGCTGGACTTCGGCCCGTTGGGCATGACCGCCGGCTTCCTCGGCATCGGCTACCTGGCGGCGCGCACCGACCGGGGCTATGTGCGGCGCACCCTGGACGACCCCTCCCCCGGCAACGTGCTGGCCGTGGTGGCGCCGGTGCTGGCCGGCTACAGCTTCATCCTGCTGCGCGGCTCCCTGCTCCAGGCCTCGGGCCGGATCGGGATCGCCGTGCTGTGCCTGCTGCTGGTCACGACGTTGCGCCCCGGGCCGCGGAGCCGGCTGTACTGACGCGCCATTGCCGCACTCGCCATGCTCACGACACGATGGGCGGATGCCTCGTACCCTGCGCGCCCTGGGCGCGACCCTCGCCTGCGTCGCCGTCACCACCGCCCTCACCGGCGCCCGCTCCGCTCCCCCGACGGCCACCGCGGCGCCCGACATACCCGTGGCCGAAGTCCGCGCCCACCTCGATGAGTTGGCGGCCATCGCCGCCGCCAACGGCGGCAACAGGGCCCACGGCCGCCCCGGCTACACCGCCTCCCTCGCGTACGTCGAGGAACAGCTGGCGGCCGCCGGCTATGTGACGGAGCGCCAGCCCTTCGACTACGGCGGCACCATCGGCTACAACCTGCTCGCCGAGTGGCCGGACGCCCGCACCGACGAGGTGCTGATGGCCGGCGCCCACCTCGACTCCGTCGGCGCGGGCGCCGGCATCAACGACAACGGCTCGGGCTCCGCGGCGCTCCTCGCCACGGCCCTCGCCGTCGCCGAGTCCGGCACCGCCCCCGAGCGCACCCTGCGCTTCGCCTGGTGGGGCGCCGAGGAACTCGGCCTGATCGGCTCCCGCGCCTACGTCGACGACCTGAACGACCTCGAACTCACCGCCATCGCCGGCTACCTGAACGTCGACATGATCGGCTCCCCCAACGCGGGCTACTTCGTCTACGACGACGACCCGGCGATCGAGACGGTCTTCACCGACTGGTTCGACGCCCGCGGCATCCCCACCGCCCCGGCCACCGAGGCGGACGGCCGCTCCGACCACGCCCCGTTCGCGGCGGCCGGCGTCCCCGTCGGCGGCCTCTTCACCGGCGCCGGCAGCGTGAAGACCGCCGCCCAGGCCGCCGTCTGGGGCGGCACGGCAGGCCGGGCCTTCGACCCCTGCTACCACCGCGCCTGCGACTCCACCACCAACATCAACGCCACCGCCCTCGACCGCAACACGGACGCGCTGGCCCACGGCGTGTGGGAGTTGGCAGGCTTATGACGGACCGGCCGGCCGGCCTGAGCGGCTCGAAGGGACCGCACCCCGGCCTGCCGGCCTGAGCGGCTCGAAGGGACCGCACCCCGGCGTAGCCGGCAACGGCCGGGCATGCGTCATCGGTTTCGCCGAGCCGGCGCGAGCCGCGGCCCCGAAGGGGCCCGGACAGCCGGCCGCAGCCGCGAGCAGCGCCAACCGGCTGAACGGTGTACGGCCCCCCCCCGGGGCCGGACCGACCCGGCACAGCCGGGAGACCGACCCTTCGGGCCGAGGCCGCCGTCACCCAACGCCCCTCCGAACCACCGGCCGCCAGGCCGAGCCGGGGGGCCGGACCGGCCCAACGCAACCGTAGGCCGGCCCTCCGGACCAACGTCGCCTCACCCAACGTCCCTTCGAACCAGCGGCCGGCAGGCCAAGCCGGCACCGGGCCGGACCGACCCGGCACAGCCGTATGCCGGCCCTCCGGGCCGAGGAGGCCGTCGTTACCCAACGTCCCTTCGAGCCGGCGGCCGGCAGGCCGGTTAGCGGGCTACCAGGCGGAGTTCGAACGCGGCGCGGAGCCAGCTCGCGGTGGCCTTCGCCGCCGAGCCGGCGGCGAGGCCCCAGGCCGCGCCGAGGATGCCGCCGAGGGCGTAGCCGAGCAGCAGGCACAGGACGGAGAAGAGCGAGAAGGTCAGCTGGACCGGGAGCGTGGCGCGCGGGCTGAGGACCCGGAGCAGGAGCAGGCCGCACGTGCCGAGGGCCATCACCGCGTACTGGGCGCCGGTGGCGGGGAGCAGCGAGACGGCCGCGTCCCAGGTGTCGCCGAGCAGGGCGCGGCCCGCCGCGTCAGGGAGGAGGGCGAGCGTCACCGCCCAGCAGGCCGCGACGCCGGCCAGCGCGCAGCCGGCGGTGCCCGCGGCGCGGGCCTGGCCCTGCGCGCCCGGCCGGCGGCCGAGCAGCGGCGGACCGAAGCCGGTGGCCGCGTTGAAGAGCACGTTCATCGGCCCGAAGAGCGTGCTCGCGCCCCGCAACGCGCCCACGGCGAGCGGGTTGGCGAGCAGGCCGAGGAGGACGATCGCCAGCTGCGAGGCCGCGTTGCCGACGCCGAACTCGACGACGAAGCGGCGGCCGAGGTGGCGCCGGTCAAGCAGGGTGCGGGGGTGGACGGGCGTGGCGCCCCGGGTGAGGGCCAGGAGCAGCGCGGCGCCGAGCAGCAGCGCCGGCAGCGAGGAGAGGCCCCAGACCAGCACCATCCGGCCGGGTCCTGTGCCGTACGGCTGGAGCGCCAGCGCGGACACGGCGACGGCGAGGCGCAGCGCGTCGGTGGTCAGGGCGAGGTGCGGCCGGCCGAGGAGCGAGAACGCGTAGCGCAGCCCGTCCTGGGTGAGGACCAGCGGCAGCACGAGGCCGAGCGCGGTGAGGCCGTCCGCGATGGAGCCGGGGACGGCGAGCGTGACCAGCGCGGTGGCCGCGCCCAGCGCCGTCGCGGCGCCGAGCGTGAAGAGCGCCGCGGCCCGGCAGTGGCCGTGCAGGTCGGCGGCGGTGCCGCGGCGCAGCACCAGCGCCTGCCCGACGTAGGCGGTGGCCGCGCCGAGCAGCAGCGCGAACACCGTGTAGACGACGGCGAACGAGGCGAAGTCCGCCGCCGTCGACTGCCGCGCGGCGCACACCACGACGGCGATGTTGGTCAGCGCGGCCACGCCCTGGTCCGCTATGGCGGCGACCGTGGCGCGCCGCGCGGATGGTTCGCTCACTTCACTCACTGCCGTGGGGAACCGTCTTCCAGATCGGCGGGGTCGAGGACGCGCAGGCCCAGGGTCTCGGAGCCCACGTCGCGGTGCTCGGGCGGCACCGGCTGCCGGGTGGTGGGCGGCCGCTGGAGCCGCGGCCTGACCTGCGCCGGCGGCTGGGGCCTGGGCAGCGGCTCCGCCGGGACCGGCTCGTCGCCCTCGGCGAGGGCGGCCCGGTCCGAGTCGCTGCCGCCGCCCCAGGAGTGCAGCACCGCGCCCAGCAGGATGCCGCCGGCGCCGACCACCAACTCCCGGACCCTGGCCAGGTCGTCGCGCCGCACCTGGCTCGGGTCGCAGACCACCAGCACGCCGTCGACCCGGTCGGTGAGCGCGATCGCGTCGGCGTAGGAGAGGACGGAGGGGGCGAGCACCACCACGACGGCGCCCTTGGTGTCGGCGTGCCCGATCAGCTTGGTGGCGGCCGGCGAGGTCAGGGCCCGTGGCACGTTGCGCACCCGGCGCCCCGGCACGAGGTCGAAGATGCCGGACTCGCCGCCGTCGATGGGCACCCGGGCGCCGGGCCAGCCGCTGTCCTGGCCGCGCCCGCCGCCGCTGCCCGCCCAGCCGGGGCGGGCGCCGTCGGCGTGCCTGAGCTGTTCCGAGAGGGTCGGGGTGCGCAGGTCGGCCTCGACGAGCAGCGCGTCCATGCCCATCTCGGCGAAGGCCGCGGTGAGGTTGACGGAGGTGGCGAGCGGCGTCTCGATGCTGCCGCGCGGGGCGACCACCAGCAGCCGGCGGCGCTGCGCGAACGTCTCGTCGTAGGCGAGGCGGAACGCGACGGAGCGGTACTCCTCGGCCAGCCGGCCCTCGGCGAGCAGTTGGTCGGGGTGGCCGCGCCCAGTGCGCGGCAGCACGCCGAGCACGGGCGCGCGCAGGGCGCGGGTGACGTCGCCGGCGGAGCGCACGGTCGGGTCGAAGACGAGCCTGACCCAGGCGGCGAGCAGCCCGAGGCCGATGCCGACGACGTAGCCGAGGCCGAGCAGCAGCGGGAGCCCGGGGCCCGACGGGCTGGTGGGCACGCTGGCCTCGGTGATCACCCGGCCGCCGCTGGTGTCGAGGGCCTGGAGGCCGGAGATGCTGGAGGTCAGCTCGGAGAGCTCGGCGGTGACGGTGGACAGGTCGGCGACCGCGTTGTCGTAGGCGGTGGTGCCCTCGATCAGGTTCTGGTCCAGGTCGAGTTGGATCTGGTCGCGGCGCTCCAGCAGCGGGGCGCGCTGCTCCTCCAGGGCGGCGACGTTGTGGGCGATGGTCTCGTCGGCGTCGGCCTGCCGGTGCGCGAGGTAGGCGTCGACGAAGGCGTTGGCCCGCTCAGCGGCGACCCGCGGGTCGTCGGCCGAGTAGGCGAAGCGCAGCACCTCGGTGTTGGGCGGGTTGGTGACGGTGAGGCCGCGCTTGAGCGAGCCAGCGGCGCTCGGCCGGCCGAGGGCCTCGGCGGCGCGCTGGGCGACGACGTCGCTGACGGCGGTGCGGCGCTCGGAGCCCATCACGACGCGGTCGACGGCGGTGGGCGCGAACGGGTCGGCGGTGGGCACCCGCACGGTGATCTCGCTGGTGGCGATGTACGTCTCGTTGCTGGAGAGCCCGAGCCAGGCGCCGCCGGCGAGGCCGAGCAGGATGCCGCAGACGATCAGCAGTCGGTAGCGCAGCAGTTGGCGGAACTGGTCGCGCAGCAGGTCGGGTTCGTCGTACGGGTGGTGGCCCGGGAGCCCGCCCGGGTTCCCGCGCCCGTCCTCGCGCACTGCGCTCATGCGGAACTTCCTCTCGGGTGGACGGCGCGGGCCTCGTCGAGCAGCGCGGTGACGCGGCCGAGCCCGGCGGCACGGGACAGGTGGGTGCGGGCGTAGTCCGCGCCGCGGGCGCCCATGGCGTCGGCGGCGGCCGGGTCGGCGGCCAGCTCGCGCGCCGCCGCGGCGAGCGCGGCCGGGTCCTCGGGCGGGACCAGCGTGCCGGCCTTCGACCTGCGGATCTCCTGGGCCGTGCCGCCCTGGGCCGCGACCGAGGCGATCACCGGGCGGCCGGCGACGAAGTACGAGGTGAGCTTGGACGGCAGGCTCATGTCGAGGACGCTGGCGCGCTGGGTGACGACCAGGGCGTCGGCGGCGGCCAGCACGTCGGGGAACTCGTCGTCGGACGCCGGCGGCAGGAAGTCGACGTTGGGCAGCCCGGCGGCCAGCTCGACGAGGCGGCCGCGCTGGCTGCCGTCGCCCATCAGCACGACGCGCAGCTCGGGGGCGTGCCGGGCGGTCTCGACCAGCACCTCGAGGCCCTGCTTGAGGCCCATGTTGCCGGAGTGCAGCAGCACCGGCCGCCCCTCGGGCCAGCCGAGCCGCGCCCTGGTCTCCCGGCGCGGGGCCGAAGGGCCGGCGACATGCGACCAGTTGGGCACCAGGCGGATGCGGTCCTCGGGCACGCCGAGGGCGGTGACCCGGTCGCGGAAGCTGTCGTGGATGATGCCGACGAGCGTGGCGTCGCGCAGCATCCGGCGCTCGACGGCGGCCGCCGCGCCGGCCGCCCGGCCGCCGCCGCTGATGCCGCTCTGCTCGGCGGCCGCGCCCATCAGGTCCTGGACGATGGGCAGGTAGGGCACGCCGTGGCGCTTGGCGAGCCGGGCGGCGAGCAGCCCGCCGGCCAGGCTGGGCACCTGGGCGAGCACGAGGTCGGGGCGGCCCATCCGGGGCGGGGCCAGCACGCCGTGCGCGAGGATGGTCGCCTCGTAGAGGGCGCGGCGCGCGGCGGTCTGCCGCGGCGGCACGGTGTGCCGCCTGCGGTGTATCAGGACTCCCGCCCGACTGTCCACGCTGCGCCACTTCCCGCGATAGGCCGGATCGACGCGCCAGGAGGGATAGTGCGGCATGCCGGCCAGCACGTGCACCTCCGCCTGTCGCTCGGCCGCCCAGTGTTCGGCGAGCTGCGCGGCGTAGGGACCGATGCCGGCCTGCTCCGGCGCGTAGTTGGTCGACACGAGCAGCAGCCGCTCGTGCGCCACCACACCCTCACTCATGATAGTTCCCTCCCCGGTGGCACCTCCCCCGTGCGTGACGGGTGCTCAGCCTATCCCCAAAGTTTGCACACCATGTCAGCATCCGGACCTGTTCTGTGAGGAGTTGGGGCTAGAGTGGGGGATCCTCTTTCGCGACGGGCCAGTGGGGGGTTCGGGCGTATGCAGCATGCCGTTCGCCATACCGTGGGGTACGCGCCCGGGGTCTACGACCTCTTCCATGTGGGGCACCTCAACCTCCTCCGGCACGCCAGGAGCCGCTGCGACTACCTCGTCGCCGGTGTCGTGTCGGACGAGATGGCGCTGCTGGCCAAGGGCCGCCCGCCGGTGATCCCGCTGATGGAGCGGCTGGAGATCGTGCGCAGCATCCGGTTCGTGGACGCGGCGTTCGTGGAGACCGTGCCGGACAAGCTGGAGACCTGGCAACAGGTGCGGTTCGACGTGCTGTTCAAGGGCGACGACTGGCGCGGCACGCCGCGCGGCGACAAGTTGGAGCGGGACTTCGCCACGGTCGGCGTCGAGGTCGTCTACTTCCCCTACACGGTGCACACGTCGAGCACTCAGCTGCGGGCCGCGCTCTCGGCGTTGACGGCGGACAGTTCGCGGAACCACTTGACGGAGAACGCGGCGCAGAACGCGACGTAGGCGCAGCACAGGGCGGCGTAGCCGAGGCGGAACGCCCGCTCGTCGCCGAGCAGCAGGAAGACCGCGCACATCACCCCGTAGTCGACGGGCAGCAGCGCCACGGCGCGCAGCCGGGACGGCGGGGCCTGCGGGGCAGCGGCGGCGGGCGCCGCGGCGGGGCGCGGCCTGAGCTTGTCGGTCAGCAGGCCGCCGAAGAAGACGAGCACGGCGGCGAGTTGGAAGACCAGCGGCAGCAGCAGCCAGCCCTCGCTGGGCAGGTGGAAGTGGCGGTAGAAGGCGATCAGCACCGCGCCGTGCAGCGCGGTGATCTTGGCGCAGTCCACGGTGTGGTCGAGCCACTCCCCGGCCGGGCTCGACCGGCCGCGCAGCCGGGCGAGTTGGCCGTCGGCCGAGTCCAGCGCGAAGCCCAGCACCAGCGCCGCGTACACGCCCACGGCCAGGGGCCAGGACGGCGGCACGGCCGCCACCGCGGCCACCCCGGCGAAGCTGAACACCGCGCTGACCACCGTGACCTGGTTGGGCGTCAGGCCCAGCCGGTAGGCGGCGGCCGCCAGCCGGCGGCCCAGCGGGCGGTTGACGTACCGCGAGTAGAGCGACACCCCCTTGGCGGTCTTCTGTGCCCCCCGCAGCCGTTCGAGCGCCGCTCCGTAGCTCAGCTCAGCCACCATCCATCACCTGGTCCCCACCTGCTCACACACCGGATCCGGCTCCCCCGCGATGCGTGGCATCATCGCATGGGCGGATAGCATGCGGGGGCCACAGCGCCCATGGGACGACGGGGAGGACCGACGATGCGGCTGCGAGCACGGCTGTCGACGACCGTGGCTGGGCTGACCGCGGTCCTGACGCTCACGGCGACCCTGTCGGGGTGTATGACGGTGCACGGCGAGGAGGCCATCGTGCCGGCCGCCGACACCGAGGAGGCGCAGGACGTCCTCGAGCACTACGTCGAGGTCTACAACGAGGCCAAGCCGGCCAACGACTCGGAGCTGAACGCGACGATCGAGGTCGGCGGCCTCGGCGCCATCAACGGCGCCGTGCTCGACGCGCGGGCCGGCGCCATCGCCGACGCCGAGGAGCAGGGCGACCAGCGGATCATCGACCAGATCAACGAGGCGTACGGCCCGGAGGCGTTCACGCCCCTGGAGCTGGAGGACGTCCGGTACCACATACCGGAACAAGCCGGGTGGCCCAAGTTCTTCGTCGCCGACGCGCAGTCGAACCTGACGGAGAACCGCTGGCTGCTGGTCTTCACGCGGAACGCGATCGACGAGGACTGGCGCGCCTCCTACCTGGGCCAGGTGCCCACCGCCCAGCTGCCGGAGTTCGCCGAGGAGGAGAACGGTAACGGCGCCCTGGTGGACATCCCGCTCACCGGGACAGACGGGGACGACCTCGCGGTGGCGCCCGGCGAGCTGAGCGCGGCCTACGCCGACTACCTGACGGCCGGCGGCGTCGACCCGACGTTCACCGCCGGCCCGTACACCACCGAGGCGCTGGCCAACCGGGAGGCGGCCAACAGCAACGCGGCCTTCCGCACCGACTACATCGACGAGCCGGCCGAGGGCGCGGAGTACGCGCCGGTCGCGATCCGCACGGCGGACGGCGGGGCGCTGGTCTTCTTCACCACCGTGCACAACAGCAAGCAGACGGTGGCCGAGGGCGAGGACCCGGTCGAGGTGCTGGACCTCGACCCGGCGTCGCTGGCGCTGATGGACGGGGAGGCGCGGCGCGCCGTCACCTGGCAACGCGTCGCCTACCAGGTCGCCTACGTGCCGGCGGGCGAGGGCCAGGTGGAGATCCTCGGCCAGAGCCGGGGCGCGACGTCCGTCACCGGCGAGTAGGCCAGGCGGAGGTGCCGGCCGGCTCCTCCTCGTCCTCGGCCGGCAGCCCGGCGGAGGCGTCGGTCAGCGCCTCGAGCAGCGACAGCGGCTCGGGCAGCGGCCGCTCGGGGCCGTACAACCAGCGCACCCCGGTCGCCGCTGTGGCGCCCGGGGTGCGGGATGGCGGCACGAGCACGTAGCTGCCGCGGCAGTGCCAGCGGAGGCCCGGGTGCTCGTCCAGGGTCTCGGGATGACAGTCGAGCTCGCACGGCCACCACTCGTCCTCGTCGTCCGGGGTGCCGCGGGTGGCCGTGAAGAACAGCATCCGGTCGTCGACGACGGCGACCGGACCCACCTCGGTGCCCTCGGCCGCGAGCCGCTCCAGGGCCGCCCGGCCGGCGGTGGCCGGCACGTCGAGCACGTCGTGGGCGCGGCCGGTCGCGGTGACGAAGTTCGCCTCCGGCGCGCCGTGCAGCCAGCGGAGCACCTGGTCGCGGTCGGTGGTGGCCTGCGTCTGCCAGGCGAGGGACACGGGGTGCCGACCGGGCGTGGGACAGCCGATGCGCTCGCAGGAACAGCCGTAGTCGTCGGGGTGCGCGGCGGGCGCCAACGGGAAGCCGGCCTCGGCGGCGGCGAGCAGCAGCTCCTCCCTGACCCTGGCCGCGGCCGCCCCGGCGGCGGCCTCCCGAGCTCCGCGACGCAACCACCGAGGGAGTCTGCTCTCGCGTTCCATGGTCCCCCTACCGCCTCACTAGCCGTTTCCCGAATCGTGCAGCGCGGGAGGCGCGGTGCTTTATTCCGTGGAAACGTCTCAGCTGTCACTCGGTTGTAAGTTGTAACGAACCATCCTGCCCTGCGATGGCCTCCGATGGGTAATCGGGAGAAACCCACCCCTCGGTGACGGCCGGCACCGCCGCGCACACGCCATCTCCCCACGACCGCACGCCACGGCGCTGCCGCGCGGCGGAGTCGCCACCCAGCGCGCGGAGCGCGGAAGGGGT
>NZ_JAVREM010000052.1:0-47265 GCF_031845425.1 Streptomyces millisiae | reverse complement strand
ACCCACCCGCCCTCTCCCCCGCGCTCCGCGCGAAACGCCCCGGCGCGGGGCGCCGGCGGCGCAGGGCGCCGCAAGACGCCGCAAAACGCCGGGCGCCAGCGCCTGCGGCGCAGCCGCCCGGCTGGCGCCGCCTCGACGGCGCCGGAAGCCCGACCGGCACGGGGTGCCCAAGCCCGTGGCGCGGAGCGCCGAGCGGCACGGCGGTGTGTGCGACGGGCTGCGCGGCGGACGCCGCCCGCACCCGGGACGGCCGGCACGGCTGTGCCGGCCAAGTGCCGCCTCGACGGCGACGCCGCCGGAAGGCCGGATGCCGGGCGGCCGGCACGGCGCGGAGCGTTCAAGCCCGCGGCGCTGCCCGCCGAGCAGCACGGCCGTGCGTGCGACGCGGACGCCGCCTCGACGGCGGCTGTCCGCCGCAGGCACCGCCCGCAACCGGTACGGAGCACCGAGGGCACCGCCCGGCGCCGCGGTGTTCCCGACGGCTGGCACGGCCCCGGCCGGCGCCGTCTCAACGGCCACGACGACGAAACGCCCGGTCCAGCGCCCCGGCCCGCAACGCCGGGATGCCCGGCGGCCGGCACCGCGCGGAGCGCCGGAGCCTGCGGCGAAGCCGCCCGGACGCGTCGCCTCGGAGACGACGGCGGCAGGGCCGGCCCGTCGGCTCCGGCGCGCAGCGCCGAGGTGCTCCGGATGGCTGGCACGGCCCCGGCGCGCAGCGCCGGCCGGGTCCGGGCCGCGCAGCGGCCCGGACCCGGCCGGGGCGTGGCCAAGGCCAGCGCCCAGCGTTACCGCTTGATCTCCTTGATGCGGAGCATCCGCGTGATGACCTTGTCGAGTTCGGCGTCGTCGAAGACCTTCTTCCAGTCGTCGCGGACGATCGACTCGCGGCCGTAGTCCATGGCGATCAGGCAGGCGTCCGAGAACGGGTTGTCGCCCTTGAGGGTGTTGGCCAGCGCCACCTGGGTGTGGCCGAGAAGCATCGCGCGGGCGGCCTTCTCCGGGACGCCCACCGTGTGGACGGTCTCGTGCAGCGCCTCGGTCAGCAGCGCGCCGACCATGCAGGCGATGGTCTCGACGAGGGTCGGCTCCAGCACCGCGAGCTGCTTGACCGTCACCCAGTGCACGTCGACGACGGGCGCGTACATGGTGCGGATGACGGATTCGGCCAGCGCCTTGGCGGACTCGTCCGTGCCCTCGAAGGAGGCGACGACCTCCTGGGGGGCGGCGATGCCGCCGAAGGTGTCCGCGTACTCCTCCTTGGTGGTGCGCTCCAGGAAGACCGACGGGTGGCAGGGGTGCGCGACCGCGTTGTGGATGTCGTCGCGGCGGGCCAGCAGGCCCGCGTAGGCGGCGGCCGGGTCGAGGGTGAGGAGGATCGCGCCGGGCTTCATCAGCGGGACCAGCGTCTCGGAGACGGTGCCGAGCACCACGTCCGGCACGGCGAGGATCACGACGTCGGCCTGGGCGGCCGCCTCGGTGCCCTCGGTGAGTTCGCGGCCGAGCTCGCGCAGCAGCTCCTGCCCCTTGGGCGAGTTCTCGCTGAAGAGGGTGGTGAAGTCGCTCTTGACCAGGTTGTTCGAGACGCGCTGGCCCATCTTGCCGGCGGCGCCGATGACCGCGACGGTGGCGGTCGTGGCTTCGGTAGCCATCAGTTGCTCCTCAGGAGGTTCTCGTTCAGGAGGGTTTCGATGCTGTGTTCGGTCCAGTCGGCCTCGAGCCTGGCGGTCTCCTCGAAGCCGTCCTGCCAGGGAAGCCAGTGCTCCACGATCTGGTTGATCCCCCGCTCCGCCGGCCGCACCGTGTCGACGAGGTGGCGGTAGTCGAGGAGTCCCTCGCCGAGGCGGCAGCCGGCGTAGGTGAAGCCGACCCAGCCGTCGCGGCGGGTGAACGCGAAGTCCTTGACGTGGATGTTGACCACGTGGGGGGCGGTGGCGTCGACGACGTCGACGGGCCGCTCCAGACGGGCGACGCTGTTGCCCGGGTCGAGCACCACCCCGAGGTGCGGGCTGTCGACGCCGCGCACCACGGCCAACAGGTCGTCGGTCGACACCTGTTCGTATGTCTCGAGGCCCAACGTGACGCCGCGCGCCGCGTACTCGGCGACGGCCTCGCGCAGCAGCGCGGTGGCCTCGGCGACGGTCGGCCGGTGGTCGACGGTGTTGAGCATGGAGCGGACGAACCTGGCGCCGAGGCGGTCCGCGAGGTCGAGGTAGCGCCGCAGGTGCTCGGGGCGCACGCCACGGGTGCCGAGTTCGAGGGTGATGCCGGCGGACTCGGCGTAGCGGCGGATCTCGGCGAGCGCCGCGTCGTCGAGCGTCTCGATCGGCGGGTGGTCGCAGATCTGGAAGACCTGGCCGCCGAGTTCGCGGGTCTGTTCCAGCATCTCCAGGACGGTCAGCGGGCGCGGGGCGCGCGACGAGACGCGCCAGAAGAAGGCGTAGGTGCTCAGTCCGTAGGCCATCAGACGCTCGCCCCCTCCGCCGCGGCGCCGTGCAGGGCGAGCGCCTCGTCGAGGATGGTCTCGACGGCGGCCGGGTCGTGGGCGAACCGGCCGAGGAAGAGGCCGCCGGCGTCCGTGCCGAGGTCGCCGAGGAGGCCGGGGCCGGCGCTGCCGCCGTAGATGACCCGGCCGCCGGCGAACTCGGCCCGGCCGGCGAGCCAGTCGGACAGGGCCGCGCAGACGGTGCGGATGTGCTCGGTGGAGGCGGGCCTGGGGGCGCCGATCGCCCACTGCGGCTCGTAGGCGACGACGACGGGGCCGGTCAGTCCGTACAGCAGGCGTTCCAGCTCGGCGACGGTGCGGGCCGCGGCGTCGTCCCGCGAGGTCTGGTTGAGTTCGCCGACGCAGAGCACCGGGGTGAGGCCGTTGCGCAGGGCGGCCGCCGTCTTGGCGGCGACCACCGTGTCGCCCTCGCCGAAGAGCCGCCGCCGTTCGGCGTGGCCGACCTCGGCGTAGTCGCAGCCGATCTCCTTCAGGTGCGCGCCGCTGACCTCGCCGGTGTAGGGGCCCGCGTCCTCGGCCGCCAGGTCCTGGGCGCCGACCCGGACGCCGGAGCCGGCGACGATGGAGGCGACCGGCACGAGCGCGGGGAAGGAGGGGAGCACGAACAGCTCGGCGAGGCCGGTGGTGACGGCGGGGTGCCGTCCGGCGATCGCGGCTATCCGACGGGACCAGTTGAGGGTCTGGTGATGCCCGAGGTACATCTTCAGACTGATCCCGATGGTGACGGCGGGCGCGGTGCGCATCAGACGGCTCCGGCGCAGCTGTTCTCGTAGTCGCTGAGGACCTGGACCTTGCCGGCCGAGGCGGAGGTCTCGTCGAAGCGGTAGGTGAGCCACTCGGCGGCGAGCCGGCGGGCGAGTTCGAGGCCGATGACGCGCTGGCCGAAGGTGAGGACCTGCGCGTTGTTGGAGAGGATGGCGCGCTCGACGGAGAACGAGTCGTGCGCGGTGACGGCCCTGATGCCCTTGACCTTGTTGGCGCTGATGGCGACGCCGAGGCCGGTGCCGCAGACCAGCAGGGCGCGGTCGGCCTTGCCGGCGGCGACGAGTTCGGCGGCGGCGATGGCGATGGTGGGGTAGGCGGTGTGGCCGTCCGCGTCGACGCCGACGTCGGTGACGGAGGCGACCAGGTCGCTGGCCTCCAGGTCCTTCTTCAGGGCCTCCTTGTAGGCGAAGCCGGCGTCGTCGGCGCCGACGACTATCCGCAGTTTGTCGGGGGTCTCGCTCATCGTCAGTCAACTTCCTTGTCAGCGAGGGTGCGTTGTACGGCGCGGGTGATCAGGGCGAGGGAGTGGGCGCCGGCGTCGGGGGTGCCCAGGCTCTTCTCGGCGTGCGGTCGGGCGCGGCCCATCCGGGGCAGCAGCTCGGCGGTGGCGGCGGCCGCGGCCTCGGCGGCGCTGGCGGCGGTGTCCCAGGCGGTGGCCAGCGGCGCGCCGGTGGCGACGGCCTCGCCGAGGGCGTCGGCGAACGGGACCAGGGCGTCGACCATGGTCTTGTCGCCGACCTCGGCCTTGCCGAGGCGCTGGACGCCGGCGGCGGCCCCGGCCACTCCGGAGGCGACGGCCTCGGGGGTGGGGCGCCCGGTGTCGCCGAGCGCGGAGCCGATCGAGCCGAGGATGACGCCCCACAGGGCGCCGGAGGTGCCGCCGGCCCGGTCCGCCCAGGCGGCGGCGGCCAGGTCGAGGGTGGTGGCGGCGCCCGCGCCGCGGGCGACGGCGTCGGCCGCGGCCTCGTGGGCGGCGTGCGAGCCGCGCCGCATGCCGATGCCGTGGTCGCCGTCGCCGGCGACGGCGTCGATCCGGCCGAGCTCGTCCACGTGCTCGTCGACGGTGGCGCGGACGGCGGCCAGCGCGGCGAGGACCCGGCGGGCGGCGCGGCGGCTGTCGTCGTCGGCCGCGGGCAGGGCGTCCTGTTCGGCGGCGGCCGCCGGCTCGTCGTCGGCCGGGGTCGCGGCGGCGGGCGCGGCGACGGAGCCCTTGCGGTACGCGGGGGCGTCGGCGGGCGCGGTCCACAGCGGTTCGAGCTCGTCGGTGAGCCAGCAGAGGGTGAGCGAGACGCCCGCCATGTCGAAGCTGGTGACCAGCTCGCCGACCTCGGGGTCGACGATCTCGACGCCGGCCTCGCCGAGCAGCTCGGCGACCCTGCGGTAGACGACGAACAGCTCCTCGTACTTGACGGCGCCGAGCCCGTTGAGGATCACGGCGGCACGCTGCCCCGCCGTCCCATCGACGCCGGGCGGCAGCTCGGCGAGCAGCGTCCCGACCAGCAGCTCGGCGGTCTCGTCGGCGCTCGGCACGTCCCGCTCGCCCATGCCCGGCTCGCCGTGGATGCCGAGGCCGAGCGCGAGCCGGCCAGGATCGACGGTGAACAGCGGCTCGTCGGCGCCCGGCAGGGTGCAGCCGCTGAGGGCGACGCCGAAGGAGCGGGTGCGGGCGTTGGCGAGCTCGGCGAGGCGGGTGACCTCGTCCAGGGGGAGTCCGCGTTCGGCGGCGGCGCCGGCGACCTTGAAGACGGCCAGGTCGCCGGCGACCCCGCGGCGCTTGTGCGCCTCCTCGGGGCTCGCGCTGGACACGTCGTCGGTGACCGGCAGCACCCGGACGTCGACGCCCTCGGCGCGCAGCTGGTCGGCGGCCTGCCCGAAGTGCAGGACGTCGCCGGCGTAGTTGCCGAAGGTCAGGAGCACCCCGCCGCCGGCCTCGGCCGCCTTCGCCACCTGCCTGACCTGGCGGGCCGAGGGGGAGGCGAAGACGTTGCCGACGGCGGCGCCGTGGGCCAGGCCCTGGCCGACCAGGCCCGAGAAGGCCGGGTAGTGGCCGCTGCCGCCGCCGACGACGACGGCGACCTGGCCCGGGACCCGGGCGGCGGCGCGCACCACGCCGCCCGGGACCGGTCGTACCCACCGCCGGTGGGCGGCGACGAAGCCTTCGAGGGCCTCGTCGGCGAAGGCGGCGGGGTCGTTGAAGAGCTGGGTCATCGATGGGCCTCGGCGAGGGGTGC
Organism: Streptomyces millisiae; assembly: GCF_031845425.1. Lineage (NCBI taxonomy): Bacteria > Bacillati > Actinomycetota > Actinomycetes > Kitasatosporales > Streptomycetaceae > Streptomyces > Streptomyces millisiae. The sequence goes on along the minus strand of NZ_JAVREM010000052.1, from coordinate 41,766 downwards.
GGCGGATGGGGCGGGGTCGTCCAGGTGGGTGGCCTCGTCGCCGGGACGGCGGGAGAGCCAGACCATCAGCAGACCGGACAGGATCATGAGGCCGCCGACCAGGAACAGCGGCAGGTGGTAGCCGCCGCTGAAGTCCTTCAGCCAGCCGGTGACGTAGCCGGCGGCGAAGCCGGCGACGTTGCCCATGGTGTTGATCAGGGCGATGCCCGCGGCCGCGGCGGCGCCGGTGAGGAACCGGGACGGCACCGACCAGAACACCGGCAGCGCGGCGAAGATCGAGCAGGCGGTGACGGTGATCACGGCCACGGTGGCGGCGGGCGAGTCCATGTAGAGGGCGACGGGGATGGAGAGACCGCCGACGATCGCCGGGCCCGCGATGTGCCAGACCTTGGTGCCGTTCCGGGAGGCGTGCCGGGACCAGAAGAAGAGGACGACCGCGGCCGGCAGGTACGGGATGGCGGTGATCAGCGCCTTGTCCATGACGCTGAAGCTGGTGTCGAACTCCTCCTGGAAGCCGTTGATGATCGTCGGCAGGAAGAAGGCGAGGGCGTAGAGGCCGTAGATGAAGCCGAAGTAGATCAGCGAGAGCGTCCAGACGCGGGCGCTGGTGAACGCGGTCTTCAGGGCCTCACGGCCGTGGGACTGGGCCTCGTCGGCGCCGGCCTTGCCCGCGTTCTCCGCGGCGAGCTCGCCCTCCAGCCAGTCCTTCTCCTGCTGGGTGAGCCACTTGGCGTGGGCCGGGCGGTCGATCAGGTAGAACCAGGCGACGACGCCGAGGATGATCGCCGGCAGCGAGACGCCGAGGAACATCACGCGCCAGCCCTCCAGGCCGAACAGGCCGTGGCGCTCGATCAGCAGGCCGGCGAGCGGGGCGCCGATGACGGTGGTCAGCGGCTGGGCCAGGTAGAACAGCGCGAGGATCTTGGTGCGGTGCCGGGTCGGGACCCACTGGCTCAGGTAGAGGATGGCGCCGGGGAAGAAGCCGGCCTCGGCGATGCCGAGGATGAAGCGCAGCACGTAGAGCTGCTCGCTGCTCTGCACCCAGGTGAAGAGCAGGGAGACGATGCCCCAGGTCACCATGATCCGGGCGAGCCAGCGGCGGGCGCCGAACCGGTGCAGGGCCATGTTGCTCGGCACTTCGAGCGCGATGTAGCCGATGAAGAAGACGCCGGACGCGAAGCCGAACTGGGCCGCGGTGAGCGCGAGGTCCTCGCCCATGCCGTTGGGCTCGGCGAAGGAGACGGCGGTCCTGTCCAGATAGTTCACGAAGAACATCAGGGCCACGAAGGGGACCAGCCGGATCGAGATCTTCCGGATGGCTGATCTCTCTATGACGCTGGCGTCCTGGGGCTGTGCAGCGGCTCCCATACGGTCACTCCTTGGTGCATCGGACAGCTTTGTCCGAGTGGTGCCACCGCCCGGAGGGGGCGTGGGCGGCGAGCGGGCCGCTCCACACCGGGCGGGGTCGGGGACGCTCACGTTAACAGTGGTTACCAATTTACCAAAGGGATTGGTAACCAATTTACCAAAATCTTTCGTGCTTCTTTCAGGCTATATGTCCGGTTGCGCTACCGGGCCGTTCGAGTGGCGTGACGGCCCGTGACGTGCTTCACCCGCCGTCTGATGTACTTGACGGGTGACTGCCCCAACCGATCAACCGGACGCCACGACGGACCTGGTCTCGCTCCTGCGGCCCGTCGTGCGTGAGTCGTCCGTGAGCGAGGTGGCCAAGCGCCTCCTCGACCACCTCACCGAGGGGAACCTCAGACCGGGAACCCGGCTCCCCGCCGAGCGCCAGCTCGCGGAGGCGCTGGGGGTGGCGCGCTCCAGCGTGCGGGGGGCGCTCTCGGCGCTCGACGTGCTCGGCATCATCGAGATCAAGCCGGGCTCGGGCTCCTATGTGCGGGCCAACACCTCCGAGTTCCTGCCCCGCGCCATCAACTGGGGGCTCATGCTCGGGCAGCGCCGCACCCAGGACCTGGTCGAGGTGCGCGCCTTCATGGAGCGGATGTCGGCCCGGCTCGCCGCCGAGCGCGCCGACGAGGCGGACGTCACCCGGCTCAGCGGGCACCTGGAGCGGATGCGCGAGGCCGGCGGGGACGTCACGGCGTTCATCGAGGCCGACATCGCCTTCCACCTGGAGACGGCGAACATCGCCCGCAACACCGTGCTCAACGACATCCTGCACAGCATCCGCGCGCTGCTGCAGGTGTGGATGGAGCGCGCCGGCGACATCGAGGGCACCATCGCCGGCACCCTCCACGAGCACGGCACCATCCTGGAGGCCATCCGGCAGCGCGACCCGGAGGCCGCCGACCGCGCGATGACCGAGCACATGCGGCTGGCCAGCGTGCGCCTGCAGTCCTCGCTGGACACCGAGCCGACCGGGACGGAGTCCGGGGCGGAGATCGGTGCGGAGGCCGGTGCGAAGGCTGGAGCCGAGGAGCGTCCCGGCGCCGGCGCCCCCGCCGCCACCTGACAACACGCCTCAGGCCGCCCTTACCCGTTCGGCTGAACCGTCGGCCCCCACGTAACCACCGCCGCCGATGGACCCGTTAGCCATCCGTAACGGGGAACCGAGCGGCCGTGAGGAGTGCCGATGTACCAGATGCTGGCGACGCTGCTGATCGAGGAGTTCGGCATCGAGGCCGACTCCGTGCGCCCCGAGGCCACCTTCCGCGCGCTCGAGCTCGACTCGCTCTCGCTGACCGAGCTGGCCGTGATCGTCACCGAGCGCACCGGCCGGCTGGTCGACGACATCGACCTGGACACCCCGCTCCACGCGGCGGCGGAACGATACGCCACCGCCACGGCGGGCGTGTAGTGGGCCGCGAGATCGCCGTGACCGGGGTCGGTCTCGTCACCCCGGGCGGCGTCGGGGCCCCCGCGACCTGGGTGACGGTGTGCGCCGGCCGAGCCACGGCCGGGCGGGACGAGGCGCTCGCCGGGCTGCCCGTCGACATCTCCTGCCCGGTGCCGGGCTTCGACGGCGACGCCCTGCTCGGCCGCCGGCTCGCCAGGCGCCTCGACCGCGTCACCCAGCTCGGCGTGGTGGCCGCCCGCGAGGCGATGGCCATGGCCGGCCTGGCCCCCGGCGACCTCGACCCCGCGCGGGTCGGGGTGCTGATGGGCTCCGGCGGGTCGAGCCTGGCCGGAGTGGTCGAGGCACACCAGCGGCTGCTCGCCGGCCGGCCCGAGACGATCTCCCCCACCGCGCTGCCCAGGGCACTGCCCAGCGCCTGCGCCGGCGAGATCGCCCTCGACCTCGGGGCGACCGGGCCCGCCTTCGCCACGGTGGCCGGCTGCGCCTCTCCCCTGCTCGCCGCCCGGATCGCCCGGGACCTGCTGGGCTCGGGCGAACTGGACGTGGCGGTGGTCGGCGGTGCTGAATCGCTTCGCCACCCGCTGACCGTCGCCGGCTTCGCCCAGCTCGGCACCCTCTCCCGGCGCACCGGGGACCCGGCCGCCGCCTCCCGGCCGTTCGACGCGGACCGCGACGGCCTCGTGGTCGCCGAGGGCGCCGCCGTGCTGGTGCTGGAGCGCCCCAGCCACGCGCGCGCCCGGCTGGCCCCGGTGCTGGCCTGGCTCGCCGGCTGCGGGGCGGCGGGCGAGGCCCACCACCCCACCTCCCCCGACCCGGAGGGCGCCGGCGGCCGGCGGGCGACCGAGGCCGCCCTGGCCGATGCCGGCTGGCAGCCGGCGGACGTCGGCCACGTCAACGCCCACGGCGCGGCGACCGTGGCCAACGACGCGGCCGAGGCGGGCTGGCTCGCCCGCGCGCTGCCCCACCGACCGCCGGTGACCGCGCCGAAGGGCGCCCTCGGGCACGCCGGCGCCGGCTCGGGCGCCATCGAGGCGGCCCTCACCGTGCTGGCGCTGCGCGAGCGGCTGATCCCGCCGACCGCCAACCTGGACCGGCTCGACCCGGCCTTCGACCTGGACGTGGTCGCCAAGGCCCCGCGCCACGTGCCCGGCGGGCTCGGCGCACTCACCGTCTCCTCCGCGCTGGGCGGCCAGAGCGCCGCGTTACTGCTGCGATGCGCGTGACACGGTCCGCCCCCGGCCGCCGCCGACCACCCGCCGGCCGCCGATCGCCCGCCGCCCGGCCCGGCCGTGGCCGACCGAGCGCCCCCCCGCCCCCCCCGCGGCGCCCACGGCCGGGCCCCGGTTCCACCCCCCATCACCTGGCCCGGGCCGTCATCGAAGAGCCCGGGTCCGCCGACCGGTTGCGGGCGGCGCCGGAGCACCTCCCGGCTGCCGTCACGGGGATCACCCGCCGCAGCCCCTCGGTTGCCGCCGAGCCGGCGGTCGCGAACCGCGACCCGGCCGCGGCCGGCCATCCACCGCGGCTGCTCGTGCCAGCCGACCAGCCCCTTCCGAAAGCCCCACCTCGATGACCAGCCCCTCACCTCACCATGCTCGCGACATCCTCACCCCGCTCGAACCCTCCGTCGCCCGGCTGCTCGACCGCCACCTGAACACGGCCCAGACCTGGATGCCGCACTCCTACGTGCCGTGGAGCGCGGGCCGCGACTTCGACGGCCCGCTCGGCGGCGAACCCTGGCGGCCCGAGCAGTCCCCGCTGCCGCCCGCCGTCCGGGACGCGTTGCTCGTCAACCTCCTCACCGAGGACAACCTGCCCAGCTACCACTTCGAGATCGCCACCCGCTTCGGCCGGGACGGCGCCTGGGGCACCTGGGTGCACCGCTGGACCGCCGAGGAGGGCCGGCACGCCGACGCGCTGCGCGCCTACCTGCACGCCACCCGCGCCGTCGACCCGGTCGAGCTCGAACGGTGCCGGATGCGGCAGGTCGCCGAGGGCTACTCCAGCGACCAGCCCACCGTGCTGCACGCGATCGCCTATGTCACCGTCCAGGAGCTGGCCACCCGCGAGGCCCACCGCAACGCCGGCGCGGCCTGCGGCGACCCGGCCGGCAAGCTGCTCGCCTCCCGGATCGCGGCCGACGAGAACCTGCACATGCTCTTCTACCGGGACCTCTTCGCGGACGCGCTGGAACTGGCCCCCGACGCGGCCACCGTCGCCCTGGCCGACGTCGTCTGCGGCTTCCAGATGCCGGGCACCGCCATCCCCGGCTTCCAGCAGCGCGCCCTGCGGATCGCCTCGGCCGGCATCTACCACCTGGGCGTCCACCGCGAGCACGTGGTGCTCCCGCTGCTCCGCTCGCTGCGGGTGATGACCCGCAGCGGCCTCGGCCCGGCCGGCGAGGCGGCCCGCGACCGGCTCGGCCGCCACCTCGACACGCTGCGGACCACGGCCGAGCGCTTCCGGGAGCTCTACGAGCGGATGGAGGCGGCGGCCCATGCGGACACCCGACACTGAGGCGGCCATCACGGGCATCGGGATGATCACTCCCGCCGGCCTCACCGCCGAGGCCACCTGGGCGACCCTGTGCGAGGGCCGCGGCCTCGCCCGCCACGACCCCGAACTGGCCGGGCTGCCCGTCGACTTCTCCTGCCGGGTCGACGACTTCGACCCGGACGCCGTCCACGGCCGCAAGCTGGCCCGCCGCCTCGACCGCTTCACCCAGCTCGGCCTGACCGCCGCCCGCCAGGCCGTCGCGGACGCCGGCCTGGACCCGACCGCCTGGGCCGCCGACCGCGTCGGCGTGGTCCTCGGCACCGGCAGCAACAGCCTGGAGACCTACCCCAGGGAGTTCGCCAGGCTCAACGAGGGCCGCCCCACCCACGTCTCGCCCATCGCGCTCACCCGCAGCGTGCCCAACATGGTGGCCGGCGAGGTGGCCATGGACCTCGGGGCCCACGGGCCGAGCTTCACCGTCTCCAGCGCCTGCGCCTCCGGCTCCACCGCGCTCGGCGTCGCCCGCGCCCTGCTGGCGGCCGGCACCTGCGACATCGTGCTGGCCGGCGGCGCGGAGTCGGGCCGGAGCAGGATGACCGCGACCTGCTTCGCCCAACTCCAGGCGCTCTCCCGCAGAACCGACGACCCGGCCGCCGCCTGCCGCCCCTTCGACCTGGAGCGCGACGGCTTCGTGCTCTCGGAGGGCGCGGGCCTGCTGGTGCTGGAACGCCAGGACCACGCCCGCCGGCGCGGGGCCCGGGTGCGGGCCCTGCTGCTCGGCCACGCCGCCACCAGCGACGCCCATCACCCGGTGGCCCCGCTCCCCGAGGGGAAGGGCGCCGAGCGCACCATCCGCACCGCACTGGCCGACGCCGGGCGGGAGCCGGGCGACATCGGATACGTGAGCGCTCACGGCACCTCGACCCCGCCGGGCGACCGGGGGGAGGCGCTGGCCCTGCGGCGGGTGTTCGGCGGCGGGGGCCCGCCGGTGACCGCGCCCAAGAGCGTCCTCGGGCACGCCCTGGGAGCCTCCGGCGCGATCGAGGCGGCGCTCACCGTGCTGGCGCTGGAGCGCCAACAGGTGCCGCCGACCGCCAACCTCGACCGCCAGGAACCGGACGCCGAACTCGACATCGTGACCGGCCGTCCACGGCCCGTCGAGATGAACGTCGCCATGACCAACTCCTTCGGCTTCGGGGGGCACAACAGCGTGCTGGTGCTCAGCAGACCACGCTGACGGGACCGCCGTAAGTCGACCTTGGTCAGGCGTCACCCTGACTTTCGTCAGGCGCCCGCCGGCACCCCGGCGCGCCCCCTCGTCGCCTGCCCCGCCAACTTCCCTGTTCGAGACGGCCGTTCGGGAACCGGCATTAAGAACGCGTTAAGATTGCCGACATCCGGCAGTGTGTTCTGTCACACCCTCATGGCACTATCCCCTCCACAGGCCGAAGACGGGCCTGCGGGGGAGGTGAGCGGTGATGGGGTGGTTTCTGCTTCTCGGCATCGGGGGATTGCTGCTGCTGGGGCTGGTCATCGTCCTGGACGGCGTGCTCGACGGGCTGTTCGACGGGTTCGCCGGTGCCGACGGGTGGCTTTCGCTGCCGGCCGTCACCGCCTTCGTCGCCATGCTGGGCTTCGTGGGCGCCATCGCCCAGGAGGCGACCGGCAGGGGCCCGGCGCCCGCCGCCGCGGTGGGGGCGGCGGCGGGGGCCGGCACGGCCTGGGGGGTGCTGCGGCTGAGCCGGGCGCTGATGGACCGACAGCCGGACGCGGCGCCGCGAGGCGTGGATCTGGTGGGGGTCGCGGGGGCCGTGATCACGCCCATACCCGACGGGGGATACGGCGAGGTCCTGCTGGACGTCGCGGGGCTGCGCACCAAGTACGCGGCGCGCAGCCGGCTGGCCATGCCGGCGGGCGCCGAGGTGTGGGTGGTGGACGTCCTGTCACCGACCTCGGTCGAGGTGCGCTCGGTCGAGCGCTGACCGACCCACGGCGGGGGAACAGGGGGGAAGGTGGGCGGGTGGCGCACAGGGGGTGCGTGCGCCACCCGCCCGGCGGCGGGGGCGCGGGGGCGCCACCGGCCGCGGTCGATCCGGGCGAGTCCCGAGGGGATCCGGAGGGGTCCTGAAGAGAAGAGGCTCACATGAGTACTGTCGTCATCTCCGTCGTGGGGGTGGTCGTCCTCCTGCTGCTGCTCGGCCTGTTGGTGGTCTCGCGCTACAAGGTGGCCGGGCCGAGCGAGGCGTTCGTCATCACCGGGCGGGTCTCGCGCGGCGCCGGCGGCCAGAAGGTCGTGGTCGGCTCCGGGGTGTTCGTGGTGCCATTGGTGCAGCACCGGCACGTGATGGACCTGTCGAGCCGGCACATACCGGTGGCGGTGCGCGGCGCGGTCACCCTGCGCGGGGTGAAGGTGGACCTGGACGGCGTGGCCATCGTCAAGGTCGGCGGCAACGAGACCGCCATCCGCTCGGCCGCCCAGCGGTTCCTGCGCCAGCAGGAGGGCGTGGTGCCGTTCACGCAGGAGGTGCTGTCCGGCGCGCTGCGCGCGATCGTGGGCCGGATGTCGGTGGAGGAGGTCATCAGGGACCGGGGCGCGTTCGCCGCGCAGGTCGCGGAGGAGGCCGAGGCCAGTCTCTCGGGGCAGGGCCTGGTGCTCGACACCTTCCAGATCCAGGACATCGCGGCCGAGGGCAGCTACCTGGCCGACCTCGGTCGGCCCGAGGCCGCCCGGGCCAGGCAGGACGCGGACATCGCCGAGGCCGAGGCGCGGCGCACCGCGGAACAGGCGCGGCTGCGGGCCGAGGAGGAGATAGCGATCGCCCAGCGCACGCTCTACCTGCGGCAGGCCGAGATCAAGGTGGAGACCGAGGCGGCCGCCGCCAGGGCCAACGCGGCGGGGCCGCTGGCCGAGGCGGCCAGGCGTCAGGAGGTGCTGGCGGAGCAGGAGAAGGTGGCCGTCAGGCAGGCCGAGTTGACCGACCGACAGCTGGACACCGAGGTGCGCAAGCCGGCGGACGCCCAGCGTTACCGGGCCGAGCAGGAGGCCGAGGCCCGGCGGGTGGCCGAGGTGGCCGCGGCGCGGGCCGAGGCGGAGCGGGCCAGGCTGACCGGTGAGGGCGAGAAGCAGCGCCGCGCGGCGCTGGCCGAGGCACACCAGTTGGAGGGCCGGGCCCAGGCCGCGGCGATCGCCGCCGTCGGCGCCTCGGAGGCCGAGGCGATGCGGCGCAAGGCCGAGGCCTTCGCCGGGTACGGGGACGCGGCGATGCTGCAGATGCTGGTCGAGGTGCTGCCGCAGGTGGTGGCCAAGGCGGCCGAGCCGCTGTCCGCGATCGACAGGATGACCGTGATATCCACCGACGGCGCGGGCCGGCTGCCGCGCGCCGTGGCGGACAACGTGGCGCAGGGCATGGAGCTGCTCGCCTCGACCACGGGGGTGGACGTCGCGTCACTGCTGTCCGGCCTGGCGGCCAGGAGCGGATCCCCCGCGGTGTCCCCTGCGATGTCCCCTGCGGGGGGCGAGGCGGACGGGGCGGCGGGGCCGCGCGACGGGCTCGGCCTGGCGGCCGAGCGCGTCGAGGTCACCCAGGAGGCCTGACGGCCACCGGGGCCGCACACGCCGCTCCCTGCGCGGCGGCGTCGGGCCGGGGGTGGCCGCGTGGTCGCGCCGTCAGAAGTCCCGGGCCGGCCAGTCGAGGAGGCGGGCTCCGATCACGGCGGTCTGCAGCGTGTAGCGCTGGAACGGATCGGCCGGGTCGGAGCCCGTCAGGGCGTGGATGCGCTCGAGGCGGTAGGTCAGGGCACGGACGCTCAGGGAGAGCCGGCGGGCGGCCTCGGCGGCCACGCAGCCGGCGCCGAAGTAGACGTCGAGGGTGCGGACCAGCGGTTCCGCGCCGCCCCTGGCGGCGGCGAGCGGCCCGAGCACCGTGCTCACCAGGTCGGCCATCGCCTCCCGGTCCCTGGTGAGCACCGGGAACACCAACAGTTCCGCGGCGCGCAGCACCGCGCCGTCGATCAGGGCCCGGTCGGCGAGTTCGAGGGCGCTCAGCGCCTCCTCGTAGGAGCGCATCACCCCCCGGGCACCCGAGTGCGGCCGGCCGAGCGCCGTTCGCGGCCGTTCCTCCCCCGCGCCGACGGCCAGCATCCGGTCGGCGAAGTACTCGAGGATCTCCGGGCGGTGTCCCGGCGCGATGCAGACCAGGCGCCCGTCCTTGGTGGTCAGCAGCACCTCGCGGATGCCGAACCGGCCGACCAGCGCGTCGTCGACCCGTCTGGTGACCGCGTGGACCTCGTCGAAGGAGCCGGCCGCCTCCGCCACCGCGACCGCGTGGGTGTGCGCGAGCCGCAGCCCGTAGCGTTCGGCCCGGGCGGAGATGCTGCCCGGCTCTCCCCTGCCGTGCAGCAGGTCGTCGATGAACTCGCGGCGCGCCGCCTCGTCCCGCCGCACCGCGAGCAGCTGCGCCCGCTCGAAGCCCTCGGCCAGCGCGTCGACCGCCTGCTCGACGGCGGCCAGCACGCCCTCGGCGGTCAGCCCGACCTGACGGACACCGAACGCCCCCGCCACCCCGGGCAGTTCGGGCCACAGCGCGCGGGTGGCGGCCAGGTGGACGCGCACCAGTTCGCGCAGCGCCAGTCCCTCGCGCGCCGCGCGCTCGCCGAGCGCGCGGCGCGCGCGCAGCTCGTCCCTGGTGAGCCGGCGGCCGGTCGCGGAGACCTCGGCGAGGATCTCCGCGTAGCCGTCCAGATAGTCGTCCGGTATCGCGTCCACTGCCGCTGCCACGTCGCCCTCCTCGGAATGCCGGCGGTGCTCCCCGGGGCAACGATGGCATGGCCGCGGCAGAGAACGGTCAGCCGGTCGCCGACTCCGCGGCCTGGGCCGGGGCGCACTCGAAGAGCTGGTGGCCGCCGGTGAGCGGGAGGACGGAGAGCGGCGTGAAGCCGGCGGCGGCGAGCAGCCGGCGCATGTCGGCCTCCGCGATGCCGCGGGTGCCCGACTCGCAGATCACCATCTGGGCCAGCACGTGCGGGGCGGCGAGCTCCGCCTCCAGCATGGGCTCGACGACCAGCAGCCTGGCCGCCGCGTTCCCCGCCATGGCGCGGCGGATCACGGTCAGCGCGCGGACCTGCCGCTCCATGGGCCAGTCGTGCAGCACGTTCTTGATCAGATAGCGGTCGGCGCCGGCCGGGATCTCGGTGAAGATGTCGGCCGGTTCGAACGAGATCCGGTCGCCGGCCGGGTGCGGGCCGCGGCGCGCGCGCTCGCAGACGCTCGGCCGGTCCACGCACACCCCGCGCAGTGTCGGGTGCGCGTCGAGGACGCGGCCGAGCATGGTGCCGTCCCCGCCGCCGACGTCGACCACGGTGCGGACGCCGGAGAAGTCGTAGAGCGAGGCGAGCTGGTCCGCGACCGGGCGGCACAGCTCGGCCATCGAGGCGTCGAAGACGCGCTCCTCCTCCGGGCTGGCCGCCAGGTGCTCGTAGAGCGGTCGGCCGAAGACCTCGGGGAAGGCGGACTCGCCCGTCCTGACGGTGGTCGACAGGGCGCGGAACGCGTCGTCGTAGGTCTCCGCGATCAGCATCACGGTGTTCCGCAGGGAGTCGGGGTGGTCGGAGCGCAGGACCTCGGAGTCCTCGGTGAGCCGGTAGGCGCCGTCCGCCTCCCGCCCCAGGACGCCGGCGAGCACCAGGGTGCCGAGGAGCATGTCGAGCGCCTCCGGGTGGCTCTCGGTCCGCTTGGCGAGCTCGCCCGCGGGCAGTGGCCCGGCGGCGAGCCGGTCGGCGATGCCGAGCCGGGCCGCCACGGCCAGCGCGCGGGCGATGGTGCCGCCGGCCGCCAGCGCCAGGACCTTCGGGACTCCGAACTCCTCCCCCGCGGCCCCTCCCCCGGCCGGTGGCTCGGGAGCGAGCGCCCCACCGGCTTCCCTGCTCGAATCCGCGCGCGTCTCCATGCGATGCCGCCACCCTCCGTCGACGTCTGCCGGTTCTCTCAGACTGCTGGCTCCCCGGCCGTCTCGTTGGAAAATCGCATCGCACCCATTACCACCCGAAGGGGCGAAACGGAGGCGCACGCCGCCGCGTGCGCCCCGCTCGCCCCTCTCACCCCTCGGAGTGCTCCCCCATGCCCTGCCGGCTACGGCCGGCGGCTCATTCGCTCACCGCCCAGCGCTGGTTGGCGCCCGAGTTGGGCGGCCAGGTGGTAACCGGCGAGTTGTCCGCCGTGGCCTGGCCGCCGACCTCCAGCAGGTTGCCGCTGGCCGCGTTGACGAACGTCCAGGTGCCGTCGCCGGTCGAGGACGCGATCCACTGGGCCGCCCGGTCGGGCCGCCCCCGGTCCCGCTCCAGGACCGGCGCGCCGTCCCGCTCCGCGAGCCGCCGGCCGTCGACCGCGCTCGTCAGCACGTACCGCTCGCCGCGCCGCTCGACGCGCCAGAGCTGGTCCTCGCGCGAGGCGTCCGCGGTGCGGATCACCACGCCGGCGCCGTCGTCCGAGACGGTCAGCGCCTTTCCGCTCTGCACCCCGCCCAACCGGTACTCGTGGCCCGGCTGGAACGCGGCGGCGTCCCTGGCGACGCCGGAGACCCCGTCCACGACGAAGGTGGTGACGGAGCCGGCGGGCACCGTGTAGCTGGCCGCCGCGTCGGTGACCCGGATCGGGTCCTGCTCGACGAGCGCGCCGTCCGCGCTGGTCACCACGGGGGTCACCGTGGCGCCCCGGGCGACCCGGGCGAACGCGGACAGGTCGAGTGTGACCTCACGCGCCACGTCGCCGTCGTTGACGTGCACCACGGTCGCGCCACGGCCGTCGGCGGAGACGGCGGCCGTGCTGGACGGGTCGTCCACCTGCACGAGGTGGTCGCCGGGTTCGATGTAGTGGGTGAAGTTCCGCGCGGTGTTGAACTTCTGGTTGGTGTAGATCGGGCAGGTCTCCAGGGTGTCGTCCTCGGTGCAGCTGAACGACAGCTGGATGCTGCCCCAGTTGCCGCCCCTGGGTGACTCGCCGCCCGGCCGCATGTTGTCGTAGTCCTCCACCGGCTGCCAGAACACCCAGGCGCTCGGTTCGAGTTCCCGGAGGTCGTCGACCATGTGCCGGGCCAGGCCGAGGCCGGGCCGCATGGACTCGAAGTCCTGCCCGTCGCCCCAGTCGCCCTCGACCTCGCTCATCCACAGCGGCGTCTCGGCCGCCTTGGCCAGGTCGCGCACGGTGGTGCGGGAGCCGGTGCCGTAGGTGTGCACGTTCAACTGCTCGACCAGGTCCCGGACCTCGCTCGGGTAGGCCGCCCAGTTGCGGGCGAAGGTCCCGGGGTTGGTCTCGTCCATCGCGGCGATCACGGCGTCGGTGCGGGTGCCGCGGGAGTCCAACTCCTCGGCCAGCGCCCGGATCACCTGCTGCTGGAGCTCCGGGCCCATGTGGGCGCCCTCCTGCCGCCCGCCGACCGGCTCGCCGTCCTCGCCCAACCGCGTTCCCCAGTACGGGGTGTTGGGCTCGTTGAAGGGATCGACGGTGTCGACCTCGATGTCGTGCGCCCGCTCCAACCGGTCGACCGCGCCCACCAGGTAGGCGGCGAAATCGTCCACCGAGTCCGTGCGCAGCTGGTCCGCGCTGGAGTCGAAGCCGCCCGAGACGTAGCCGCTGACCGTCATGAACCAGGGCGGCGAGTTGCTGAACGCCTCCCAGTGGTCGATGTCGTCCTTGATCCGGTCCACCCACCACCGTTGGGTGGCGTCGGCGTCCGGGTTCCAGTCGGCCGGGTCGTCGGCCGACCACCAGTCGACGTCCTCCCGGGTGGTGCCCTCGGGCGCCCGCCACCAGCCCTCGACGGCGCCACCAGCCCTCAGGTAGTCGGTGACGTCCGGGGCGTTGCCGCCGCCCACGTTGTAGCGGGCGATGTTGAGGTTGAGCCCGTCCTCGCCGAAGACGAGGTCGGCCAGCTCCTCCCTGACCTCGTCGGGGTAGTCGCCCGTGGCGTTGGCGAACCAGACCAGGCTGGTGCCCCAGCCCTCGAACTCGTCGCCCTGGTAGGAGGGGTTGGGGCGGATGGTGACGCGGTCGGCCGCGCTGGCCTGGCCGGCGGTGGCCTGGCCGGCGCTGGCCTGGCCGGCGGCAAGGCCGCTCATGGTCAGTACGGAGGCGCCGAGGCAGCAGATCAGCCGCCGGGCTCTGACGGGTCTATTCACCGTTGAACGTCCCTTCGTTGGGTGGACGGTGGCGCGGAGCCGCGCCACCGGTCGCGACCGCCCTACCGCCGAAGAACGGTCACGCCCCGGGGTGCCAGGGGGAGGGAGCCGGTCAGCGGCTCGCCCGTCACACCCGGGAGTTCGACCTCGTGATCGGTGCGGTTGATCAGGAACCAGTAGTCGACGCCGTCCTGCTGACGGATCGTCAGCTCGACCTCGCCGCGCGCCGCGTCGGGCAGCTCGCCGGTGACGCCGGCCGCGGCGAGCAGCCGCCCGAGCACCCCCGTCAGGCCGGCGGCACCGAGCCGGGTGGAGACGTACGCGGCCGAGCCGCCGCCCGGCACGGCCCGGCGGGTGATGGCCGGACGGCCGGCCTGCGGTCCCGTGCGGTACCCGGCGAGCACCTCGACGGCCGCCTCGTCGGTGACGGTGATCTCGTCCGTCCACAGCGTGCCGGTGGTGCCGTCGTCGAGCTCGACCGACTCGCCGTCGAACAGCGGCCCGAACTCCTCGATGCGGATACCGAGCAGCTCCCGCAGCGGGCCCGGGTAGCCGCCGAGCCAGGCGTGTTCGTTCTCGTCGACCACGCCGGAGAAGTAGGTGGTGACGAGGTGCCCGCCGGCCTCGGCGTACCCCGTGAGCTCCTTGGCCAGTTCGGCCGGCAGCACGTGCAGCACCGGCGCCACCACCAGCTCGTAGCGGTCCAACGGGGTGCCGGTGGGCACCACGTCGACCCGCACGCCGAGGGCGAGGAACGCCGAGTACCAGTCCAGGGCCTCCTGCCGGTAACGCAGCAACTCCGTCGGGTGCGAGTCCTGTTCGCTGGCCCACCACGACTCCCAGTCGAAGAGGATCGCGGCCCTGGCCGGTCGACGCCCGGACCCCGCGACCGGGGCCAGGTCCTCGCGCAGCACCCGGCCGAGTTCGGTCACGGCGCGGAAGACCGCGCTGTCGCTGCCCGCGTGCGGCACCATCGCCGAGTGGTACTTCTCGGCGCCGGCCGCCGACTGCCGCCACTGGAAGTAGCAGACGGCGTCGGCCCCGTGGGCCAGGTGCAGCAGCGAGTCGCGGGCCAGCTCCCCGCGCCGCTTGGCCCGGTTGACCGGCTGCCAGTTGACGGCGCTCGTGGAGTGCTCCATCAGGAACCACGGGTGGCCGCCGGCCAGGTTGCCGACCAGGTTGGCGGAGAAGGACAGCTCGTCGAGGCCCTGCGGCCCCGGGTGCACGTAGTGGTCGTTGGAGACGAAGTCGACCTCGCCGGCCCAGTCGGCGTAGTTCATCCCCTTGGTCTCGCCCATCACCATGAAGTTGGTGGTCACCGGCACCTCCGGGGTGAACCGGCGCAACACCGCGCGCTCGGCCCGCAGGTGCTCCTTGAGCGCGTCCGAGGAGAACCGCTTGAAGTCCAGCTGCTGGGTGGGGTTGGGGTGCGAGGCCGCGAGCCTGGGCGGCAGCACCTGCTCCCAGTCGGTGTAGCGCTGCGACCAGAAGGCCGTGCCCCAGGCGTGGTTGAGCTCGTCCACGGTGCGGTAGCGGCCGCGCAGCCAGGCGCGGAAGGCCACCGCGGCGTCGTCCGAGTAGTCGTAGATGTTGTGGCAGCCGAGCTCGTTGTTGATGTGCCAGGCCGCCAGCGCCGGGTGGTCGGCGTAGCGCTCGGCGAGCGCGGTGACCAGCCGCAGCGCGTGCTCCCTGAAGACCGGGGAGGTGGGCCGCCAGTGCTGGCGGGCGCCGGGCCACAGCGTCTCCCCGGTCCTGGTGACCGGCAGCACCTCGGGGTGGGCGGCGGTCAGCCAGGGCGGCGGGGAGGCGGTCGCGGTGGCCAGGTCGACGGCGACTCCGTGCTCGTGCAGCAGGTCCATCACCTCGTCCAGCCAGCCGAAGTCCCAGGTGTCCGGGCCGGGTTGGAGGCGGGCCCAGGAGAAGATGGCGAGCGAGACGATGTTGACGCCGGCCTCCCGCATCAGCCGGACGTCCTCCTGCCACACCTCGCGCGGCCACTGTTCCGGGTTGTAGTCGGCGCCGTAGCCGAGGCGGGCGCCGGGCGTCGGCCAGCGCAGCCAGCGGGGCGAGCGGGCGGTGGTCATCGTTCTCCTTCAGGCGGCGCGGCGTGGAAGCTCGTGGGTGCGGGGCCGGCCGCGGCGACGGCGGCCGGCCCCGTGGTGTGACGAGGGCCCTGTGGCCCGGGCGTCAGTCGGTGATCGTGAAGCCCTGCTCCGTGCCGTACTGGATGGAGCGCTCCTGCCAGTCCGCGAGGCCCTGGCTCAGCGGGATGTCCGAGACATACGCCTGGCCCGCGGTGTCGTTGAAGATCGAGTTGGCGTAGACCTGGTACGGCAGGTACGTCCAGCCATCCACCACGTTGGCGGCCGACTCGGCGAAGATCTCGTTGGCCTGCTGGCCGCCGAAGTACTCGAACTCGGTGCTCAGGAACTCCTCGGACTCCAGGTCGGCCACGGTGGCCGGGAAGGCACCGGCCTCCAGACGGGTCCCGACGCCGTCACCGGCGTTGGCGTACTCGATGAAGGCGTACGCGAGTTCCTGCTGGGAGCTGGCGGCGGGGACGGCGAGCGAGCTGCCGCCGTTCTCGGCGCTGGCGTTGGCGCCCTCCTCCCACTGCGGCAGCGGGGCGACCCGCCAGGAGCCGGAGGCGCCGGGCACGCCGGACTCGAAGTTGGCGGGCATCCAGGCGCCGGTGGCCAGGGTGGCGATGGTGCCGTCGGACAGGCCCTGGTACCACTCGTCGGTCCAGCCGTTGACCGGCGCGACCAGGTCCTCGTCGATCAGCTGCTGCCAGGTCTCGGCGTACTGGGTCGAGCCCGCGTCGGTGAAGTCGATGCCGACGTTGGTGCCGTCGACGGTGTAGGGCTGGCCGCCGGCCTGCCAGATGAGGCTGGTGGTCATGCCGGCGTCGCCCATGTCGCTGGTGATGTAGACGTCCGGGTTCGCCTCGTGCAGGGCGCGCGCCGCCTCGACGTACTCGTCCCAGGTGGTGGGCACCTCGACGCCGTACTCGTCGAAGACGTCCTGGTTGTAGAAGAGCGCCATCGGGCCCGAGTCCATGGGCAGGCCGTAGATGCCCTCGGTGCCCGCGTGCACCGCGTTCCAGGGGCCGGGAGAGTAGGTCCCCTCCAACTCCGAGGCGCCGAAGGAGCTCAGGTCGGTGAGGGTCTCGCCGATCGCGTACTGCCCGAGCGCGTAGTACTCGATCTGCGCCACGTCGGGCACCCCGCTGCCGGCCTCCATGGCGTTGCTGAGCGCGGTGTACGCGTCGTTGCCGGTGCCCGAGTTGACCAGGTTGACCGTCACGTTGGGGTAGGCCGCCTCGAAGTCCTCGACGACCTGCGTGAGGGTGGGCTCCCAGGCCCAGACGGTTATCTCGCCGCCCTCCTCGAGGGCCGCCTGGACGTCGTCGGGCGAGGAGCCGCCGCCGGAACCGCCGTCGTCATCGGAGCCGCAGGCGGTCAGTCCGAGGGTGGCGATCGCGAGCACGCCGGCGAGGGCGGCGCCGCGCCGCAGGGGACGCTTGGTGCTGGTCATCGTGGTCTCTCACTTCGTTGTCAGACCCGGAGGGTGGAGAAAGGGGAGGGGGCCAGGGGTCGTAGGGACGGGGAAACCGGCGGGGCCACGCGGCGCGGGGCCGGGGCCCGCCGGGGTCACTCCTTGACGCTGCCGGCGGCCAGACCCGACTGCCAGTAGCGCTGGAGCAGGAGGAACGCGGCGATCAGCGGCAGGATGGTGAGCAGCGAGCCGGTGATCACCAGGTTGTAGACGACCTCGCCGCCGGCCGTGATCGCCTGGGCGTTCCAGGAGTTGAGGCCGACGGTCAGCGGGTACCAGTCCGGGTCCTTGATCATGATCAGCGGCAGGAAGTAGTTGTTCCAGGTCGCGACCATGGTGAACAGCAGCACCGTGACGATGCCGGGGGCCAGCAGCGGCAGCGCCACCTGGAAGAAGGTGCGCAGCTCGCCGGCGCCGTCGATCCTGGCCGCCTCCATCAGCTCGGTAGGGATGGCCTCGGCGGCGAACACCCACATCAGGTAGAGGCCGAAGGGCGAGATCAGGGACGGGATGATCACGGCCCAGGGGGTGTTGGTGAGCCCCATCTCGCTGAACATCAGGAAGGTGGGGACGGCGAGCGCCGTGCCGGGCACGGCGACGGCGCCGATGATGACGGCGAACACCCCACGCTTGCCAGGGAAGTCGTGCTTGGCCAGCGCGTAGCCGCCGAGCACCGCGAGGAGGGTCGCGCCGCCCGCGCCGACCACGACGTACAGCACGGTGTTCAGCAGCCACCGCGCGAAGACGCCGTCGTCGTAGGTGAAGGTGTCGGCGATGTTGCCGAACAGCGCGAAGTCGCCGTCGAACCAGAGGCCGAAGGAGTCGAAGAGCCCGGCCTGGGTCTTGGTCGAGTTGAACAGCAGCCAGGCCAGCGGCACCAGCGTGTAGAGCAGCACGAGGCCGGTCAGCAGCGTGAGCAGCAGGCTGCGCCGCGGCCGGTCGCGGCTGTACCGCCGCGTCCTGAGCCGGACCGGGGTGGCGCGGCGGGAGGCGCCGTCGCGGGACGGGGAGACGGTGGTGGCGGGGGCGCTCATCGCCGGATCACGCTTCCTTTCGCATGCCGCGGAGCTGCACGACATAGGCGATGACCATGGTCACCAGGCCCATGACGATCGCGACCGTCGCCGCGTAGTTGTGCTGCCGTCCGGAGAAGGCCAGCGAGTAGGTGAACAGGTTGGGCGTGAAGTCGGTGGTGATCGCGTTGGGCACCAGGTTCTGCAGGATGCTGGGCTCGTTGAACAGCTGGAAGGTGCCGATGATCGAGAAGATCGTCGCGATGACCAGGGCGCCGCGGATGGCGGGCAGCTTGATCGCGGTGATCACCCGCAGCTGGCTGGCGCCGTCGATCTCGGCCGCCTCGTAGAGGGAGTTGGGGATCACCCGCAGCGCCGAGTAGAAGATCAGCATGTTGTAGCCGACGAACTCCCAGGTGACGATGTTGCCGATGGCGGCCAGCACCAGGTCGGGCGAGAGCGGGTCGGGCAGCGAGACCCCGAAGGCGTCCTCGATGTTGCCGACCAGGCCGAAGCGGGAGCCGTACATGAAGCTCCACATCAGCGTGGCCACCACGGCGGGGACGGCGTAGGGCAGGAAGATCGCGATGCGGAAGAAGTTCCTGCCGTAGAGGCGGCCGCTGTCCAGGGCCAGGGCGACCAGCAGGGCTATGAACAGCATGATCGGCACCTGGACGACCAGGAACAGGCTGACCCGGGCGAGCGAGTCCCAGAACTGCGGGTCCTCCAGCGCCCGCTGGTAGTTGTCCAGGCCCACGAAGCTGTTGCCGCCGACGAGTTGGTCGCGGTAGAGGCTCAGATAGATCGAGTAGGCGATCGGGGCCAGGAAGACGAGGGCGAAGACGGCCATGAAGGGGCCGACGAAGCCCCAACCGATCCAGGAGCGCCTGCGCTGGGCCCGGCGCCCCGGGCGCCGGGGCGCGGCGCGTCCCGCCGTGGCCGGCGGCGACAACGTTGTCATGGATTCTTCCTCGCTGCTCGTCCGGGTGTCCGCGCGACGGTGTTTGCGTAAACATCGGGACGTGTGCGGATATGTACGCCCAGTATGTTTACGTAAACATCGATTTCGCGTGATGTTTACACTGCCCCCTGGGGAGCGTCAAGGGTTGAGGGACCCGATGAGAGCTACGTAATCAAACAGAGACGCGCAGACTCGCACAGCATGGCACGATGAACGCCAGCAGCGCGGACGGGAAGGACGGCTGATGCAGGTCAGAAGGCGGCGAGTGTCCATGGCCGACGTCGCACGGCTCGCCGGGGTCTCCTCGCAGACCGTCTCCCGGGTCGCCAACGGCCACCCCGGCGTGGTCGAGGCCACCCGCCAACAGGTGCTCGCCGCCATGAAGGAGCTCGGCTACCGCCCCAACAGCGCGGCGCGCGCCCTGAAGCGCGGCGAGTTCCGCACCATCGGGATCATCCTCTTCACCCTCTCCACCACCGGCAACGTCCGCACCCTGGAGGCGATCTCCGCCTCCGCGGCCGAAGAGGGCTACGCCACCACGCTGTTGCCGGTGGCCGTCCCCACCCAGGACGGCGTCCGCGGCGCCTTCACCCGCCTCGGCGAGCTCGCCGTGGACGCGATCATCGTGATCATGGAGGTCCACCTGCTGGACGCGGCGACCGTCTCGCTGCCGCCCAACGTCCAGGTGGTGGTGGCCGATTCGGACGCCGGCGACCGCTACAGCGTCGTCGACACCGACCAGGCGGGCGGCACCCGCGAGGCCGTGCGCCACCTGCTCGACCTCGGCCACCACACCGTCTGGCACCTGGCCGGCCCCGAGGAGTCCTTCGCCGCCCAACGCCGCGCCGCCGCCTGGCGCGCCACTCTCACCGACGCCGGCCGCCCCGTCCCACCCCTGGTACGCGGCGACTGGTCGGCCGAGTCCGGCTACCTGGCCGGCCTCCGGCTGGCCGAAGAGCCGGACTGCACCGCCGTCTTCACCGCCAACGACCAGATGGCGCTCGGCCTGCTGCGGGCGCTGCACGAGAAGGGCCGCTCCGTGCCGGGCGACGTCAGCGTCGTCGGCTTCGACGACATCCCGGAGGCCGGCTCCTTCATGCCGCCGCTCACCACCATCCACCAGGACTTCGCGGAGGTCGGCCGCCGCTGTGTGGAGGGCGTGCTGCGCCAAATGCGGGCCGACACGACGGAACGGGGCACCACGCTCGTGCCGACCTGGCTCGTACGCCGCGAGAGCACGGCGCCGCCGCGCAACGGCACCCGCCCGCCGATGGAATGACAGGGATTCGGGAAGGACGAGACCTGCCCCGTCGTGGTGCGGCCGGAGGGATTCGAACCCTCACGCGCGTGAGCGCACTGGGACCTAAACCCAGCATGACTGCCAGTTCCATCACGGCCGCTCGCTGTCAGCCATCCTAGCCGCTTCACCACCCGGCGAGGCGGGTCAGCGTGTGGATGGCGAGGCCGGCCAGGGCGCCGATGATCGTGCCGTTGAGGCGGATGAACTGGAGGTCGCGGCCGATGTGGAGTTCGATCTTGCGGGAGGTGGTGCGGGCGTCCCAGGAGGCCACCGTGTCGGTGATGAGCGCGGTGATCTCCTTGCGGTAGCCGGAGACCACGTGGACGGTCGCGTCGGTCACCCAGCCGTCCAGCTTGGCGCGCAGCCGTTCCTCGGTGGTCAGGCGGGTGCCGAGGGAGAGGATCGCGGCGCGGGCGCGCAGGCGCAGGGCGCTGCGCTCGTCCTCGGCGGCGGAGAGGATCATGGCGCGCACGGTGTCCCAGGCCGAGGCGATGAGTTCCTGGATCTCGGGGCGGTGCAGCAGGTCGGCCTTCAGCCGCTCCACCCTGGCCCTGGTCTCCTCGTCCGTCCTGAGCTGCCGCGCGAAGTCGGTGAGGAAGCGGTCGAGGGCGGCGCGGGCCGGGTGTTCCGGGGAGTCGCGCATCTCGGCGGCGAAGCGCAGGAGTTCGCGGTAGACGCGGTCGCCGACGCGGCGGTCGACGAAGCGGGGGGTCCAGCCGGGGGCGCCGCCCTCGACGGCGGCGAGCACGGAGTCGCGGTGCTTGACCAGCCAGTCGTGTGCCTGGGTGCACAGCAGGTCGACGGCGCGGTGGTGGCCGCCGTCCGCGATGACGCGTTCCAGGACGCGGCCGAGGCCGGGCGAGATCTCCACCGCGTCGGCCCGGCGGGTGATGGCCTCGCCTATCACCGCCTGCACGTCGGCGTCGCGCAGCACGGTGAGGCCGCCGCGCACCCCGGTGGCGAGCTCGGCGGTGACGCGGTCGGCGTTCTCCGGCCTGGCGAGCCAGGCGCCGAGCCGGCCGGCCAGGCCGATGGCGCGCAGCCGGGCCCTGACCACGTCCTCGGCGAGGAAGTTCTCGCCGACGAAGTCGCCGAGGGACTCGCCGAGTTGGTCCTTCCTGGTGGGGATGATCGCGGTGTGCGGGATGGGCAGGCCCAGCGGGTGTCTGAAGAGGGCGGTGACGGCGAACCAGTCCGCCAGCGCGCCGACCATGCCGGCCTCGGCGGCGGAGGCCACGTAGCCGGCCCAGCCGCCGGCGCCCGCGTGCTCGGCCCAGGTGGCGAGGCCGTAGACGGCGGCGACCAGGAGCAGCAGCCCGGTGGCCACCGCCTTCATCCGCCGCAGGCCCCGCAGCCGCGCCTCGTCGCCCGGTGAGAGGGCGTCGCCGGGCCGGGTGCCGCCACTGTCCAGGTCCGTCGGAGTCATTCGTACATTGTCCCGGCAACCGCGCCGGTTTCCGCGCGTGACCGGTCCCTCACCCGGGTGGGTGAGCCGGGGTGCTCCGACCGTGGGATCATGAGCGGGTGGGAGTGGTGAGTGGACGGCGGGTGTTCGGCCTGCTGGCGGGGCTGATGGCCGTGGTGCTCGGGGTGCTGGTCGCGGTGGGCACGGGGCAGGAGGCGTCGGGCGCCGGGGAGCGCGCCGGGGAGCGTCTCGAGAAGGTCATGGCCGACCCTCACCCGACCCGGAGCGTGACGCCGGCGGCCGGCGCGGAGTGGGTGGGCACCTGGTCCGCCGCGCCCACCGGCCCCGAGCCGGGCACCGAGGCGGGCCTGCCCGACCAGTCCCTGCGGAACGTGGTGCACACCTCGGTGGGCGGCGGCAGCGTGCGCGTCGAGCTGTCCAACCAGTACGGCGGCCGTCCGGTCAGGTTCACCAACGTGACGGTGGCGCTGTCGGCGGGCGGCGGCCCCGGCGCGGTGGCCGGGAGCATGCGGCGGCTGACGTTCGGCGAGGGCACCTCGGTGCTGGTGCCGCCGGGTGAGCGGGTGCTGAGCGATCCGGTGCGTCTCGAGGTGGCGGCCGGTTCCGACCTGCTGGTGACGGTGTACGCGCCGGATCCCTCGGGGTCCGTGACCTACCACCGGATGGCGCAGCAGATCAGCTACGTGGCGGCGGGGGACGCGGCGGGCGAGGAGTCGGGCGCGGCGTTCACCGGGGTCGCCGAGGTGTGGCGGTACGTCAGCTCGGTGCAGGTGCTGAGCCCGGGGGCCGAGGGCTCGGTCGCGGTGCTCGGCGACTCCCTGACGGACGGCATCACCTCGACGGTCGGGGCCAACCGCCGCTGGACGGACCTGCTGGCCGAGCGGCTGCGCACCGAGCGGGACGCGCCGCGGCTGGCCGTGCTCAACCAGGGCATCAGCGGCAACCGGCTGCTGCTCGACGGCGACCTGACCCGGCAGTACAACGGCGCGAGCGGGCTGCGCCGGCTCGGTCTCGACGTGCTGCGGCAGGCGGGGCTGCGCACGGTGGTGCTCCAGTTGGGCATCAACGACATCACCGCCGCGCCGCAGCAGACCGACCCGGCGGCCATCGTGGCGGCGATGCGCCAGGTGACCGCCGAGGCGCACGAGGCGGGCCTGTGGGTGGTGGGGGCCACGCTGGCGCCGTTCGGCGGCCACCACACCTACACGCCGGAGCGGGAGCGGGTGCGGCAGCTGGTGAACGCGGAGATCAGGGCGGGCGGCGTGTTCGACGCGGTGCTCGACTTCGACGCGGCGCTGCGCGATCCGGCCCGTCCGCAGTCGCTGCTGCCGCTGCACGACTCGGGCGACGGGCTGCACCCGAGCGACGCCGGCTATGTGGCGATGGCCCGCGCCGTGTCGTTGCGGGACCTGGTGCCGGACACCGCGGAGCAGGCGCTCTGAGCGTCCTCGTGGGCCGCTCCTACGGGTGAGGCGGCGGGGCCGACCGGGTGACCGGCGGGCCGGGTCTCGGCGTCGCGGGCGCGCGGTTGCCCTAGACGGTCGGGTATGAGACGAGGACACCCCGATCGGCCGATGCGCGGGGACGAGGCCCGGGCCGGGGCCAGGTGAGCCGATGAGCGACGGCGAGACGGGCGAGGGGCCCGGTGGTCGCGCGGCGCGCGGGCGGCCGCGGCGGCGGGCGCGGCCGCGCAGGCACGGGCTGCGGCGGCTGCTGCCCACCTGGCGGATGGTGTTCGCGGGCACCACGCTGTGCGTGCTGGGCGGTTCGGGTGCCCTGGTCGCCGCCTACCTGCTGGTGGACATCCCGGAGCCCAGGTCGGCGGCGGCCGCCGAGGCCAACGTCTACCGCTACGCGGACGGTTCGCAGCTGGCGGTGGCCGGTGAGGTCAACCGGGAGAGCGTGGATCTCTCGCGGGTGCCGGAGACCGTCAGGCACGCCGTCCTGGCGGCCGAGGACCGCGACTTCTACGAGGATCCGGCCGTGGACGTGACGGCGATGGTCAGGGCGGCGTGGAACATGGCGCGCGGCGGCGAGAAGCAGTCGGGCTCGACCATCACCCAGCAGTACGTGAAGAACTACTACCTGGACCAGCGGCAGACCGTGAGCCGCAAGGTGAAGGAGCTGATCATCGCGGTGAAGCTGGGGCGCGAGGTCGACAAGGACGAGATCCTGGAGGGCTACCTCAACACCAGCTACTTCGGGCGCAACGCCTACGGGGTGCAGGCCGCCGCCCGCGCCTACTACGACAAGGACGTGGCGGAGCTCGACACGGCGGAGGGCGCGTATCTGGCCGTGTTGCTCAACGCGCCGAGCGCCTACGACGTGCGCGCCAACCCGGACAACGAGCCGCGGGCGGTGGCCCGTTGGGAGTACGTGCTGGACGGGATGGTCTCGGAGGGCTGGCTGACGCGCGAGCGGCGGGAGCGGCTGACCTTCCCCGAGCCGCGCGAGTTCAGGCCGGCCGACAGCCTGTCGGGGGAGCGCGGCTACCTGGTGGAGGCCGTGCGGCAGTACCTGGCGGACGCGGGTGTGGTGAGCGAGGAGGAGCTGGCCAGGGGCGGCTACCGGATCACCACCACCATCGAGCCGGCGCGGCAGCGCGCGCTGACCAGGGCCGTCGACGAGCGGCTGCTCGACCGGCTCTCGGCCGACGAGCCGCCGGACTCCTACGCCCGGGTCGGGGCGACCTCGGTCGACGTGGCGTCCGGCCGGGTGGTGGCGATGTACGGCGGCCGGGACTACACCGAGCAGTTCGTCAACAACGCGACGCGCCGCGACTACCAGGCGGCCTCCACCTTCAAGCCGTTCGTCTACACGGCGGCGCTGCGGCACCGGGCGCGGACCGTGGACGGCCGGCGGATCGGGCCGGACACCGAGTACGAGGGGGACAGCGGCCGGGAGGTCGTCGACCGGGAGGGCGAGGGCAGCGGCTGGGCGCCGGAGAACGAGAACGGCGAGGACTTCGGCGAGCTGACCGTCGCCGAGGCGATGGACCGCTCGGTGAACGCGGTCTTCGCGCAGATGGGCGCCGACGTCGGCCCGGAGCGGGTGCGCGAGACGGCGGTGGCGCTCGGCGTCCCGGAGACCACCCCGGGCATCGACGGGGCCCAGGGCTCGATCTCGCTGGGCACCGCGACGCCGAGCACGCTCGATGTGGCCGAGGCGTACGCGACGCTGGCCGCGCACGGCACGCACCGGGACGTCTCGCTGGTGGCCGAGGTGACCAGGAACGGGGAGCGGGTGGAGCTGCCGGAGCCGCGGGCCGAGCGCGCGGTGCCCAGGGAGGCGGCGGACGGCACCACGGCGATGCTGGCGGGCGTGGTCCGCGACGGCACCGGGCGGGCCGCGCGCGAGGCGGGCCGGGACGCGGCGGGCAAGACGGGCACCGCGGAGGAGGACCGGGCCGCCTGGTTCGCCGGCTACACCCCGGAACTGGCCACCGTGGTCGCGGTGTTCGGGCAGGACCCGGAGTCGGGCGAGCAGCGGGAGCTGTACGGCGTGGCGGGCCGGGAGCGGATCGGGGGCGGCGGGTTCCCGGCCGAGATCTGGGCCCAGTACACGCGGGACGCGCTGGCCGGCGAGCCGAGGCGGTCCTTCGACCTGGCGGGTGTCGACGCGGAGGACGCCGAGCGGGACGAGGAGTCGGAGGGGTCCGACGAGTCCCCGTCGGCCGAGGAGTCCGGCGGCTCGGGGGATCCGGACGGTACGGAGGAGCCCACCGGCCCCGCCGAGCCGCGGCAGCCGGGGCGGACCGGGCCGCCCGGTGGCGACTCGCCGCCGGAGACGCCGCCGCCGGCCGGCACGCCGGGCCCCGGCGAGGGCGGCGGCGGCACGGGCGGGTCGGAGGAGACGCCGGGGCAACTGCCGGCGGCCCTGCTGCCCGAGGGCTCCTACCTGGTGCGGGTGCCGGTGATCGGGGTCGTGGGGGTCGGCTAGGGCCTGGCGGCCGCTACAGGTAGAGGCCCGTCGAGTCCTCGCTGCCCTGGAGGCGCTCGGCGGCGACGGCGTGCAGGTCGCGCTCGCGCATCAACAGGTAGGAGACGCCGCGCACCTCGACCTCGGCCCGGTCCTCCGGGTCGTACAGCACGCGGTCGCCCGGCTCGACGGTCCGCACGTTCTGCCCGACGGCGACGACCTCGGCCCAGTCGAGGCGGCGGCCCACCTGGGCCGTCGCGGGGATCACGATGCCGCCGAGCGAGCGGCGCTCGCCCTCGGCGGAGTCTGCGCGGACCAGCACCCGGTCGTGCAGCATCCGGATGGGCAGCTTGTCGTGGGACGGTGCGGAAGAACTCACGTGATGACCGTATCTCAGGTGGGTGCGGCGGGAACCAGGCGCCCGGCCCGGACCTAGCCGCGCTGGCGGCGGCGGTTGGCGGCGACCAGCAGGCCCACCGCGGCGACGGTCAGCAGCGCCACCGGGACGACGCGGTCGAGACGCGGGCCACCGTCCTCCGTGACGAACCGCGAACGCACGCCCGTGACGCCACGGTTGACGGCCTCCAGCGCGCGGCCCGCGGTGCGGTCGATGTTGGCGGCGGCGCGGGTGCGCAGCTCGTCCGCGATGGTGCTCGGGTGCACGCGCACCCCGATCTCGTCCAGCGTCCTGGCGAGGTTCTCCCGCCGCCGCGCGATCCGCGCCTCGATGTCCGCCGGTGTCGCCGGTGTCCCGGCTGCCTCGGTCACGCCGCCGCCCTTCGTCGTCGTTCGCCTGCTCGGCACAGTGTGTCAGCTCCGCGAGCGGCTTGCCTGTCGGTCCCCCCGTTTAGGCTGGGTGGCGTACCAGCTCGCCAGGGAGACCGGCGAGACACGCGAGACACGAGGGAGCCGCCATGAGCGTGCGTCTGCAGCCGGGTGACCCGGCCCCGGCCTTCACCCTGCCCGACGCGGACGGCCGCCCGGTGTCGCTGGCCGACCACGCGGGGCGGAAGGTCATCGTGTACTTCTACCCGGCGGCCCTGACGCCGGGTTGCACCAAGCAGGCGTGCGACTTCACGGACAACCTGGAGCTGCTGGCCGGCGCCGGATACGACGTGATCGGGGTCTCCCCCGACAAGCCGGAGAAGCTCGCGAAGTTCCGGGAGCGGGAGGATCTGAGGGTCACGCTGGTCAGCGATCCTGACAAGGCGGTGCTCACGGCTTATGGTGCGTTCGGCGAGAAGAAGCTGTACGGCAAGACCGTGACCGGCGTGATCCGCTCCACCGTCATCGTCGACGCGGACGGCAAGGTCGAGCGCGCCCTGTACAACGTCAAGGCCACCGGCCACGTCGCCAAGCTCATCAAGGACCTCGCCCTCTAAGGAGTCGCCGACGTGGCAGAGCGTAAGCCGATCGAGTCCTGGCTGACCGACATGGACGGGGTGCTGATCCACGAGGGCGTGCCGGTGCCCGGCGCGGACCTGTTCCTGCGCCGGCTGCGGGACTCGGGGCGCCCCTTCCTGGTCCTGACGAACAACTCGATCTACACCCGGCGCGACCTCCAGGCCAGGCTGACCAGGATGGGCCTGGACGTGCCGGTGGAGAGCATCTGGACGTCGGCGCTGGCGACGGCGCAGTTCCTCGACGACCAGCGGCCCGGCGGCACGGCGTACGTGATCGGTGAGGCCGGCCTGACGACGGCGCTGCACGACGTGGGCTATGTGCTGACCGACGTCGCCCCCGACTACGTGGTGCTCGGCGAGACCAGGACGTACAGCTTCGAGTCGCTGACCAAGGCGATCCGGCTGATCAACGACGGCGCCCGGTTCATCGCCACCAACCCGGACCACACGGGGCCCTCGACGGAGGGCGCGCTGCCGGCCACGGGTTCGGTCGCGGCGCTGATCACCAAGGCCACCGGGCGCGACCCGTACTTCGTGGGCAAGCCCAACCCGCTGATGATGCGCACGGGTCTCAACCTGATCGGCGCGCACTCGGAGACCAGCGCGATGATCGGCGACCGGATGGACACGGACGTGCTGGCCGGCCTGGAGGCGGGCATGGAGACGTTCCTGGTGCTGACCGGGCTGACCAGGACGGACGAGATCGACCGGTTCCCGTTCCGGCCCTCCGCGGTGGTGGACTCCATCGCGGACCTGGTCGAGCGCATCTGATCCGGTAGGGGGCGGGACCCCCGTCTGGGTGTGCTGCGGATGCGGCGAGGCGCGTGGCGGGGGACCTTCGTGGTACCGACCCGGAGGTTCCTGCCATGGGCATCGCCTTTCCCCTGAAGCTCACCCTGTGTGCGGCCGCCATGACCGTGGTGGCCGCGGGCACCGTCCTCGCGGCGGACCCCGAACCGCCGTCCGGGGCCGCCGAGGTGCGGGTGAGCCCGGCCGAGGCCGCGCCCGGCGACGAGGTCGAGCTGCGGGTGCGCGGCTGTGCCGGCGCCTCGGCCACGGCCCACTCGGACGGCTTCGTCACCGAGGCTCGGCTGGCGCCGGCCGCGGGCGGCGAGCTCTTCGGCGAGGCGCTCGTCCCTACGACGCTCAAGCCCGGCGGCTACCCGGTCGAGGTGGAGTGCGACGGCGTCCGGCTCTCCGGCGAGTTGACCGTCGTCGGCACCGCCCCGCCGGGCGGCCAGCCGAAGCCCACCGGCGCGGAGCAGCCGCGGCCCACCGGTCCTGAGCAGCCCGAGGCGCGCCCCACGGGACCGGTGGGCGCGGGTGGCGGCGGCACCGCCGGTGAGCCGGCGCCGGCCGAGGCGAGCGTGCCGACGGGGCCGGCCGGACTGGCCCTGCTCGCCGGCGGACTGCTGGCCGGCGGCGCGCTGTTCGCGGTGCGGCGGCTGCGCGGCGCCCGGCGGTGACCCGCGCCGGGGGCCGGCTGTTCCCGGTGCTGACCTGGGCGTTGGTGCTGCTCGCCATCTGGCTGTGGGCCCAGGACGTGACGGCGGGCCGACTGCCGCTCGGCGGCGTCGGCACCCCCTGGTCGGTCGCGGACGGCGACGCCGGGCTGCCGCCGGCCGCGAGCCCGCTGTCCGGCTCCGCGCCGCCGAGCACCCTGGAGATCGAGTCGCTCGGTGTGCGGGCCGACATCGTGGAGCGCGGGGTGGACGCCGCCGGCGGCGTCGAACCCCCGCCGTTCAGCAGCCCGGAACTCGTCGGCTGGTACGCGGCCGGGCCGACGCCCGGCGCCGCCGGCTCCGCGGTACTGGTCGGCCACGTGGACACCGACCGGGAACCGGCCGTCTTCTACAGCCTCAGCACGGTGGAACCGGGCGCCGAGGTCCTGGTCACCCGCGCCGACGGCGCCGTGGCCGAGTTCACGGTGCGGGGCGTGGACGTGGTGGAGCGCGCCGAGTTCGACGCCGAACGGGTCTACGGGCCGCGGGACCCGGGGCGGACGGACGCCGAGCTGCGGCTGATCACCTGCGGCGGCACGTTCGACCGCGAGCGGGGCAGTTACTCGGCCAACGTCGTGGTCACGGCCTACCTCACCGGGACGGCGACGTGAGCTCCGCGAGCTCGGCCGCCAGCGCGCGGAAGGCGCGGCCGCGGTGGCTGATCGCGTTCTTCTCCGCCGGGCTCAGCTCCCCGCAGGTGCGGGACTCGCCCGCCGGCTGGAGGATCGGGTCGTAGCCGAAGCCGCCGTCGCCCGCCGGCGCGCGCCGCAGGGTGCCGGACAGCCGGCCCTCGGTCACCCGCTCCGTGCCGTCCGGCAGCACCAGCGCGGCGGCGCAGGCGAAGTGCGCGCCCCGGTGCTCGTCCGGCACGTCGGCGAGCTGGGCGAGGAGCAGCTCCAGATTGGCGCGGTCGTCGCCGTGCCGGCCGGCCCACCGGGCCGAGAAGATGCCGGGGGCGCCGCCGAGCACGTCCACGCAGAGGCCCGAGTCGTCGGCCACGGCCGCGAGGCCGGTGGCCTCGACCAGCGCGCGGGCCTTGAGCAACGCGTTCTCGGCGAAGGTGACGCCGGTCTCCTTCACGTCCTCCACCTCGGGGAAAGCGTCCGCCCCGACGAGCTCCGTGGTGACGCCTGCGGCGCCCAGGATGGCCCTCAGCTCGGTCACCTTGTGGGCGTTGCGGGTGGCTAGTACGAGTCGCTCCATGCGGCCCATTATCGCCACGGCGGGGATTCCCCCACCCGCCGCCCGTGCGGTGGCACGTCAGCTCTTGACGGACTCCACGAATGCCGCCCACGCCCCGGCCGGGACAACGAGCGCCGCGCCGGGGTTCTTGCTGTCACGGACCGGCACGACACCAGGGAAGCCGTCGGCGACCTCGACGCAGTCCCCCCCGTTGGCGTTGCTGTGGCTGGACCGGCGCCACGACGCACTGTGCAGGACGATGCCGACGGATCGCATGGTCTCCTAGTCCTTCAGCAGGTTTCGAATGAACTCAAGGGACTCGGCCGGCGGGAGCGCCGCGTCCCTGAGCTGATCGTAGAACAGCTTGTGCTGCTCGACCTCGGCCGGTTCCTCGATCAACTCGCCCGACGTGCTGCCCTCCAGATAGGCCACGTAGACGCCGTCCGGCATGCCGAGCAGGGTCAACGAGCCGCCGAGCAGGTACTGCAACCCGGCACCGAACGGCAGCACCTGGATCACGATGTTGGGCAGCTCCGCCATCCTCACCAGGTGCTCGAGCTGGCGGTTCCAGGCGGAGGGATCCTTGAGGTGACGACGCAGCGCGGACTCGTCGAGGATGACCCGCAGGCGCAGCGGATTGCCCTCACGGACGAGGACCGCCTGTCTGTTCAGTCTCGCCTCGACGTCCCGCTCCAGCTTGTCCTGGCTGACGAGCCCCGTGCCGAGCTGCTCGCGGGCGTACTCCTCGGTCTGGAGCAGACCGGGGATGGTGCTGGCCGAGTACTGGGAACGGACACTCGCCTCCGCCTCCACCCGCATGAACTGCTGGTAGCGCCCCAGGTACGCCTCGTCCTTGGCCAGCAGCCACAGGTTCTGGAGCATGCGCCGCGTCCCGTACACCTCGTCCAGGCGTCGGGCCGTGTCGAAGTCGCCGAGGCGTTCGCCGCGCTCCAGCTTGCTGAGGTAGGACCGGTCGTAGGTCGTGGCCTCCGACAGGTCCCCCAGGGACATTCCGTCCTCCTCGCGGAGTCGGCGCAGCTCTTCCATGTACGTGAGTCGAGCCGGAGCGGCCTGCTCCGGCTCCGCCTTGCGTGGCGCCATCAACGCCCCTTCCGAACGTGCGTGTGCGGCCGGTCACAGAGGCCACACCTCCCACCTGGCCAACGGCCTACCCACGCGTCAAACCGTGTAGTCACGCGACTACAGGAAGGCACCGCGTTCCTCCGCCTTCTCGGGAGTCATCGTCAAGACCTGTGGGTCGGATCGGGCTGAGGTGGCTTGGTGGACATCCTGATCTTGATGTCGTTCTCACCGTGACGAGTGACTTCGTGCAGGCCCAGTCGCCGGTAGAGGGCCTGGGCTCGCTGGTTGACGACGAGGACGTCCAAGGTGAGGTCCCGGCCCAGCTGTTGGGCCTGGTGCAGGAGGCTGCGGATGAGCTGGCTGCCGATGCCGCGTCCCTGGTGGTCGGGGTGAAGCTCGATCCGCGCCAGGTAGATCTCCGTCGGCCGGTGCTCGACGTGGAGCATGCCGGCGTCCGTGCCGTCGGCGGTGATGATCTGCCATCGCTCCGGGATGAACGCGCGGGCGTGGAAGTCGCGTTGGATGTGTTCGTCCCAGCCCCAGATGGCCGTGACGTAGGCGCCCATGGCGGCTTTGTGCAGCTGGAAGCAGTACTCGCTGTCCGCGAAGGTGGCCGGCCGCAGGCCGATGGCGGTGGCGCCGTCGTCGTTGACCTCGCTGAGCACGAGCGTGCCTTCCCGACCGGTGCCGCGAACACCGGCCTACTCGATGACCGTCAGTCAATCACTCGGGAAGGTGCGCGCCGCGGCCGACGCTTCTACGCCATCATCACCGACCTGGTCAGTGCGGCGAGCGGCACGGCCGCAGGCCGACACGACCGCAGGCCGACACGACCGCAGGCCGACACGACCGCAGGCCGACACGACCGCAGGGCCCGGCGGCGGCTGCGCCGCGCCGGGCCCTGCGGGCCGGTGGCCAAGGCCAAGCGCCCAGCGTTACCGTTCGGCGAGGACGCGGACGTCCCAGGGGCCGAGGCGGAGCGTCTCGCCCGCGGGGAGGTCGGCGTCGGTCAGGACGTCGCGCGCGGCGACCGGCAGGGTGAACTCGCTCGGCAGCCAGGACCAGTTGTGGACGAACCGCAGGCGGGTGCCGTCCTTGGCGGTGGCGCCGGTGACGGTCTGGGTGTCGGCGGCGGGGCGCCACGCCGTGGGGCGGTCGGGCGCGGCCCAGGCCAGGACCGCCGCGGCGAGGGCCGGGTCGGGGACGGTGCCGACGTAGGTGACCCGTCCGGCGCCGTGGGCGCGGGTGGTGACGGCCGGCCAGCGGGAGAAGTGCGGGTGGGCGTAGGAGGCCAGCCACTCGCCGCCGTCGAGTTGGAGGCCGTCGATCCACCGGGTGGCGCGCGCGTCCTCGGGGAGTTGGAGCGGGGAGTCGGCCGCGGCGACCACGGAGAGCGGCCGGTCGATGGTGGAGAACTCGTCGTACCAGACGCCGGCGGCCTCGGTCAGGAAGGCGGGTTTGCGTTCCGGGCGGGCCCGCGCCTCCTCGTCCTCGTAGCCGGTGCGGATGCCGAGCAGCAGGTGGCCGCCGGCCGCCGCGTAGCGCTCCAGCCAGCGGAGTTCGTCGTCGCTCGCGATGAGCAGCGCGGCGGCGACCAGCACCGGCTGGCGGGTGGCGTACTCGGCGGGGTCCTCGGCGAAGAGCTGGCCGGTGTGGACGATGCGGGCCTCGAGACTCGCGTCGAAGGCGCCGCGGTAGAAGGCGCCGAAGACGGCCTCGTAGGAGGCCCGGTCGGGTCCGCGGTCGGCGTCCGGCAGCATGGGCGTCTCCTGGAGCGCCCACTTGGTGTCGGTGGAGTAGACGAGGGCCACGTCCGCGTCCGGGGTGAGGCCGGCGACCAGTTCGCCGGCCTTCTCGAACTCAGCGCCGAGCTCGGCGAGTTGCCGGTAGACGCGGCCCGGTTCCTGGCTGTGCGGGAGGATGCCGCCCCAGTAGGTCTCGGCGCCGAAGTGCAGGGTGTGCCAGTGCCAGTACTCGATCATGGTGGCGCCGCGTGAGACGAGCGCCCAGGCGGCCTGGCGCCACTGGCCGTCGTAGGCCGGCTCGTTGATCCAGGGCGCGCCGATGGCCTGCGCGTTGGTCTCGGTGACGAGGTAGGGCTCCTGCCGGGAGGAGTACATGCGGTCGGCGGACTGGTAGAGCGCCCAGGTGCCGTCGGTGGTCCAGCCCTGGCCGGTCTCGCGGGTGTAGGGGAGTTCGAGGGAGTCCTGCATCCGGTAGTAGGGGTTGCCGGCGGTGATGTCGAGGCGGCGGGTGAGGTCGTCGTCCTTGACGGTGGGGCGCGGGTAGGAGATGCAGGTGGTGACGAACTGGTCGTCGCGCGCGTACTCGCGGACGATGTCGGCCTGCCAGCCGATGAAGTCGGTGGTGAGCGAGCCCTGGAAGCGGCGCCAGGCCAGGTCGTACTGGGGTTGCCCGTTGGCGTCGGGCGTCCACAGGTCGGCCCAGGTGGAGAGCCGGTGGGACCAGTAGGTGAGGCCCCAGCGCTCGTTGAGTTCCTCGACGGAGCCGTAGGTGTGCCGCAGGTGGTCGACGAAGCGTTGGAAGACGCCGCGGTTGTGGAAGATCTCGGCGCCCGGCTCGTTGTCGACCTGGTAGCCGATGACCGCCGGGTGGTCGGCGTAGCGGGCGACGATCCTGCGGATGACCCGCTCGGCGTGGAAGAGGAAGGCCGGGTGGGTGTAGTCGATCTCCTGGCGGACGCCCCAGCCCATGGGCTGGCCGGTGCGGCGCTCGGCGTTGATCTCGGGGTAGGTGCGGGCGAGCCAGGGCGGCGCCGCGTAGGTGGGGGTGCCCAGCACGACGCGGATGCCGCGCTGCTGGGCGCCGTCCAACACCGGCTGGAGCCAGTCGAGTTCGAAGACCCCGTTCTCCGGCTCCCAGGTGGACCAGACGGACTCGCCGACCCGGATCACGCTGAAGTGGGCCTCCCGCATCAGGTCGAGGTCGGCTTCGAGGCGGGGGCTCGGCTGGTACTCGTGGTAGTAGGCGGCGCCGAAGAGCACCCGGTCGGGGAGCTTGGGCATGGTGGGTCCTTCTCCTTACGGACTCGCGGTTCGGGCGGCCGTCAGCCCTTGACGGCGCCGGCGGACAGGCCCTCGAGCAGTTGCCTGCGCAGCAGCAGGAAGACGAGGATGGTCGGCACGGAGGCCAGCACGGCGCCGGGCAGCACCAGGTCGAACTGGCGCGCCTCGGCCTTGAAGAGGATGTTGAGGCCGAGCGGGAGGGTGTACTGGTCGGTGTCGGAGATCAGCACCAGCGGCCACATGAAGTGGTTGTAGCTCTGCAGGAACTGCCAGACGGCCAGCGCGCCCAACGAGGGCCGCAGCAGCGGGAGTACGACCCGCAGGAAGATGCCGAACTCGCTGGCGCCGTCCATCCGGGCGGACTCCAGGATCTCGTCCGGGATGGACTGGATGATGTACTGCTGCATCATGAAGATGCCGAAGGCCGGCGCCACCCAGGGCACGGTGAGCGCGAACCACGGGTTGGAGAGCCCGGACTTCACCATCAGGATGAAGAGCGGCACCAGGATCACCGCGAACGGCACCGATAGCGAGCTGAACATCACGGAGAACAGCAGCCGCTTGCCGGCGAACCGGTACTTGGCGAAGGCGAACCCGGCGAGCGCGCAGACGAAGACCGCGACGGCGGTGGCGGCGGCCGCCGTGATCACGCTGATCGCGAACCAGCTCCAGAACGGCTGACTGTCCAGCAGGTTGCGGTAGTTGTCGAGGGTGGCCGGGGAGGGGATCAGCTTCGGCGGGTACTCGAAGAGGTCGCCGCGCGGCTTGAAGGAGCCGCTGAGGGCCCACAGCATGGGCGCGACGAAGACCAGCAGCAGCGCGCTCAGCGTGACGTAGAGCAGGATCCGGCCGGTGAGGGAGTAGCGCCGGATCGGGCGGTTGCCGGTCGCGGGGGGCTGGGTGGCGGCCTCGGGGCGCGCGGTGGTGACGGCGCTCATGAGATCCTCCCGATGGAGAACAGCCGGTTCAGGATCTGGCTGACCCCGAAGACGATGACGAAGAGGACGAGGCCGGCCGCGGCCGCGTAGCCGAACTGCTGGCGTTCGAAGGCGGACCGGTAGACGAACATCGCGACGGTCAGGGTCTCCTCGCCGGGGCCGCCGCCGGTGATCAGGTAGGGCTCGTCGAAGAGTTGGGCCGAGCCGATGAACGAGGTGACCACGACGAACGCGGTCACCGGCCGGATGGCGGGCAGCGTGACGGCGGAGAAGGTCCGCAGCACGCCGGCGCCGTCCAGTTCGGCGGCCTCGTAGCGCTCGCGGGGCACGGCCTGGAGGGCGGCGAGGAAGAAGATGGTGAGGTAGCCGACCCAGCGCCACAGCAGCACGAAGCTGACGGAGACCTTGGCCATGGTGGGGTCGCCGAGCCAGTCGGTGTTCCCGGCGCCGAAGAGCGCCCGCAGCACCGAGTTGAGCAGCCCGTACTGCCGGTCGAAGACCAGGCTGTAGACGAGGGCGATCACGATGGGCGAGATCACCATGGGGAGGAAGAAGGTGACCCGGAACAGGTCGCGGGCGCGCAGTCCCCTGGTGTTGAGGGCCTGGGCGATGAGGAGCGCGGCCGGCACGATGATGAACAGGCTCACCAGCACGAAGATCAGGGAGTTGCCGAGCGCCTTGTGGAAGCTGGTGTCGCGGGCGAGGTCGGCGAAGTTCCGCAGGCCGACGAACTCGGGGGTGCCGAGGCCCACCCAGTCGGTCATGGAGAGGTAGACCGCGGCCCCGATGGGCACGACCATGAACAGCGCGTACAGCACGTAGAAGGGCGCGATGAAGGCGTAGGGCGCGAGCTGGCGGCGCCTGCGCGCCGGTGGCGTGGCCTGGAGTGTCGTCATCGGTGGCACCTCAATCGTGGTTCCGGGTCTGGCCGCGGAAGTCCTCGGCCGCGTTCCGCAGGGCCTCGGCCGGCGAGGAGTCGCCGTGGTAGGCGCGGAGCAGGTGGCCGCTGAGCACGGTGTCGAGGATCGGCTTGTCGGCGCTGAGGTAGAACACCGGCGCCTCGTCGACGACCTCGCGGTAGACCTCGAACATGCGCTGGCCGCCGCAGTACTCGTCCTCGATCTCCAGCAGCTGCGGGTCGTCGAAGACGGAGCGCCGGGTGGGGAGGTAGCCCAGGTCGACGAAGCGGCGGATCTGTTCGGCGGGGGTGAGGTAGGCGGACGTGACGAGCTCGACGCCGGCGAGCGTGTTCCGCTTGCCGGTCAGCGCCGCGAAGCCGGTGCCGCCGGTGAACGAGGTGCGGGAGCCGCCGTCGGAGAAGACCGGCAGCGGCCGGATGCGCCACTGGCCCGACTGCTCGGGCACATTGGGCATCAGGCCGTAGATCTTGTACCAGGTGGCCATCCACTGGCCGATCAGTTCGCCGGACTTGAGGGCGGCCTGCATGCCGGGCCCGTAGAAGTCGGAGACCGTGGTGATGAAACCTTCCCGCACGCCACGGACCAGGAAGGCGAGGGCCCGCTCGGCCTCCGGGGTCTCGATGGTGAGGGTGCCATCCTCGTCGAAGAGCCGCCCGCCACTCTGCATCAGCAGCATGTCGAAGATCTGCACCACCTGGCCCAGGTCGCTGCCGACCGCCACCGCGCCGATGGCCACGCCGTGCCGCTCGTGGGCGCGGCGCCCGGCCTCGGCCAGCTCGTCCCAGGTGGCGAGGTCCGTCGGCAGCCCGACCCGGGCGAACTCGGGCTCGCGGTAGTAGTAGACGACCAGCGGCGCGTCGGAGTCCAGCGCGTAGAGGTGGCCGTCCTTGGTGAACGGCGCGGTGCGCGAGGGCAGCAGGTCGTCGCGGACGTCCGCGTCGATGTGGCCTTCCAGCGGTTCGAGCAGCTCGGCGGCGATCTCGCCGCGCAGGAACCGGGGGAAGGCGCCGATCTCCAGGCCCGCGACGTCCGGGGTGCCACGTCCCGCGATGGCCTGCGCGATGGTCTTGGTCACCACGTCCGCCGCGCCGGCCCTGGTGGGGGCGAGGTGCCAGCGGAACGGGCTGTCGCCGGCGGCCTCGGCGTTGGCGGCGGCGGTCTCGAAGAAGTCGACGTACGCCTGGTCGTGGGTCCAGAACGCCAGGTTCACGGAGCCCGAGGTGACGGGCTCGGCGCTGGCGGCCCGGCCGCAGCCGCTCAGCGCGCCGCCGAGCAGCGCGGCCGCGCCGACGCCGCCGCCGAGGCGCAGCAGGCCGCGCCGGGACATCGTCCCGGGAGGTGGTGGGATGCGGTGGGTCATGGTCGTCCCCCGTTCTCGGGCAGCGCTGCCCGTCGGGTGCTGGGTCGTGCTGGTGGTGCGGTGCTCTCCCGGACCACGAAGGTGCCGGGGATCAGCGCGTCGTCGGACGGCCCCGGCGGGCGGCCGTCGGCGGTCACGGCGGCGACCAGGCGACGCATGCCCTGCTCGGCCATCGCCGTGAAGTCCTGCCGGACCGTGGTCAGCGGTACGGAGAGGTAGGCGGCTTCCGGGATGTCGTCGAAGCCGACCACGCTGACGTCCTCCGGCACCCGGCGGCCCGAGCGCTGGACGGCGTACATGGCACCGATGGCCATCTGGTCGTTGGCCACGAACAGCGCGGTGACGTCCGCGTCCGCGAGCAGTTCGCGCGCGATCCGGCAGCCGGCGGCCGCGCTCCAGTCGCCGTGCGCGAAGGCCGGCTCGGGGGCGCCGGCGGCGCGCAGCGCGGCCCGCCAGCCGCCGATCCGACGGGCGGTCACCGACCAGGAGGGCGGGCCCGCGATGTGATGCACGGTGCGGTGGCCGAGGGCCAGCAGGTGGGCCGTCGCCTCCCGGGCGCTGCTCGCGTCGTCGCTGCCGACCCGGATCACGCCGGGCCGCGCGGGGCCCTCGGGGAACTCCATGCGCAGCACGGGAACGCCGGCCGGCACCCCGGTCAGCTGGTCGAGGACGCCGAGCACGGGCGCGGAGACGGCGAGCGCCTCCACGCCCTGGCTGACCAGGTGCCGCACCGACCTGGCGGTCTCCTGGGGGTCCCGGTCGTCGGCGTGCACGACGCTGACGAAGTAGCCGGCGTTCCGGGCGGCGCGCTCCAGGTCCCGCAACACGGAGGCGGGGCCGAAGAAGCCGGTGTCGGTGGTGAGGATGCCGATCCGCCGGGAGCGGCGGGTGACGAGGGCGCGGGCGCTGGCGTCCGGCAGGTAGCCGAGGCGGGCGATCTCGCGCTCGACGCGCTCCCGCAGCTCCCGGCTGACGTGGGGCTCGCCGTTCACGACGCGCGAGACCGTCTTCTGCGAGACGCCGGCCCGCTCGGCTATCTCCCGCATCGAGACCCGACCTGCCACGACCAGCTCCTTCGCCGGCACGGTGGTTGACTACGCAGTCAACCGGGTGATTCGACACGTTAAGGAGCTGTTTCGAGCCACGTCAAGACATCGGTTCGAGATTCTGCAATGCGTTCGAGGAGCCGAACGAGAGCGCCGGGATTACTCCGAGCACACTCCGCTCAGTGCCGAGACCGCCTCCCCGAGCGGCGCCAGGTCCACCTCGAGCTGGCCCCCGCCCTCGCCCCCGCCCGACGCCCTGATCGTCTCGGCCGCGGCGGCCACCGACTCGGCCGCCTCCTCCGCGTCCGCGCCGTCGACGCCGTGCAGGTCCGCCACGTTCTGGTCCAGGTCGTCCAACGCGGCGTCGAACGCGTCCACGTCGCCCGCGTCGACCGCCTGCTGGAGATCGTTGAGATTGCCGGTCACCGCGACCGCTATCCGCGCGCAGTCCACCGCCTGTTGGACGTCACACGCCAACGTGAAACCCGTCGCCGCGATCGCCGCGACGACCACGCCCGCCTTCGCTCGAATTCCGCTCACGCCTTGGTCCTACCCCTCGGCGAGGGCGGCACGCTGCGCCGCGTCGAGCCGGGCGCAGCCGGCGACGGCCAGGTCGAGCAGCGCGTTGAGCTCGGAGCGGTCGAACGGCTTGCCCTCGGCGGTGCCCTGCACCTCGACGAAGTGGCCGTCGCCGGTGCAGACCACGTTCATGTCGGTCTCGGCGCGCACGTCCTCCTCGTAGGCGAGGTCCAGCATCGGCACCCCGCCCACGATGCCCACGCTGACCGCGGCGACCGTGCCGGTCAGCGGCTGGGAACGGCCCCTGACCAGCTTCTCGCGCTGCGCCCAGGCGACGGCGTCGGCCAGCGCCACGTAGGCGCCGGTGATGGCGGCCGTCCTGGTGCCGCCGTCGGCCTGCAGCACGTCGCAGTCGAGCACGAAGGTGTTCTCGCCGAGCGCCCTGAAGTCGATGACGGCCCGCAGCGAGCGGCCGATCAGCCGCGAGATCTCGTGGGTGCGGCCACCGATCTTGCCACGCACCGACTCCCGGTCGCCCCGGGTGTTGGTGGCGCGCGGCAGCATCGCGTACTCGCTGGTCACCCAGCCCTCGCCGCTGCCACGCCGCCAGCGCGGCACGCCCTCGGTGACGCTGGCGGTGCACAGCACCCGGGTGTCCCCGAAGGAGACGAGGACGGAGCCTTCGGCGTGCTTGCTCCAGCCCCGCTCGATCCGGACGGGACGGAGCTCATCGGCCGCGCGGCCGTCGATTCGTGACATGCCGCGAGCCTACGGCGTCTCACACCTCGTAGACCGCGCCGGGGCGGGCCAGCTCCACCGGGCCCTCGAACACGGCCTTGGCGTCGCACAGGTTGACCTGGGCGTCCGTCCACGGCGGGATGTGGGTGAGCACCAGCCGCTCGGCGCCGGCCCGCCGCGCGCACTCCCCCGCCTGCCGACCGTTGAGGTGCACCTCGGGCAGGTCCTCCTTGCCGTCGGTGAACGAGGCCTCGCACAGGAAGAGGTCGGCGCCGGTGGCGAGCCCGGTGAGCGAGTCGCAACGGCCGCTGTCCCCCGAGTAGCAGAAGACCCGGCCCCGGTGCTCGATCCGGAAGCCGTAGGTCTCCACCGGATGGGTGACGCGCCGGGCGGTCACCGTGAACGGGCCCAGGCGGAAGGTGTCTCCCGAGGTCAGTGTGTGGAAGTCGAAGACCTCGCTCATCGACTTCTCGGACGGGGTGTCGTCGTACGCGGTGGTGAGCCGGTGCTCGGTGCCCGCCGGGCCGTAGACCGGGACCGGGTCGCAGCGGCCGCCCTCGTGCCGGTAGTAACGGGCCACGAAGTAGCCGCACATGTCGATGCAGTGGTCGGGATGGAGATGGCTGAGCGCGATCGCGTCGATGTCGTAGAGGCCGATGTACTTCTGTAGCTCGCCGAGGGCGCCATTGCCCATGTCTAGGAGCAGCCGGTAGCCCTCGGCCTCGATGAGGTAACAGGAACAGGCCGAGTCCGCGGACGGGAATGACCCCGAGCAGCCGACGACGGTGAGCTTCATGGAAGGGGGAACCTCCGTAGTGGGGTTCGAACGACTCTAAGTCGCAATGGACCGGACCGCGCCTTGTGCGTGCCGCGGTGTGGGCGGAATCACCAGCGCGGGGTACCGTCGCACAGGTGGACGGAGTGTGGTGGTTGGCGCTGGCCGGAGTCGCGTTGCTCGGCCTCGTCGCGGCGGTCCTCGACGGCACCGGACGCCTCGGCGGGCGCCGCCGGCGAGGCCGCCGACGCTGAGCCGGGGATCACAGTCGGCTGCGTGACCTGACGTGGATGGCCAGCAGCAGGCCGACGGCGATCCAGACGGCGAACATGGACGAGCCGCCGTACGAGAGGAACGGCAGCGGCAGCCCGGTCACCGGCATGATGCCGAGCGCCATACCCATGTTCTGGAAGGTCTGGAACGCGATCCAGGTGACGATCCCCACCGCGACGATCGTCCCGTAGGTGTCGGGGGCGTGCAGCGCGATCCGGCAGCCGCGCCACAGCACCGCGCCGAGCAGCAGGATCACCAGGCCGGCGCCGACGAAGCCGAGCTCCTCGCCGGCCACCGTGAAGATGAAGTCGGTGTGCTGCTCGGGCACGAACTGTCCGGTGGTCTGGCTGCCGTGGAACAGGCCCTGGCCCGTGAGGCCGCCGGAGCCGATGGCGATCCTGGCCTGGTTGGTGTTGTAGCCGACGCCCGCCGGGTCGAGAGCGGGGTTGGCGAAGGCCGCGAACCGGTTGATCTGGTACTCGTCGAGCAGCCCCGCCTGCCAGACCGCGAGCGCGGCCAGCACGCCGAGGCCGAGCAGCCCGAGGATCCACGCCCGGCCGGTGCCGGAGGCCAGCAGCGCGCCGAGCGCGATCGCGGCGATCACCATGGTCTGGCCGACGTCCGGCGTCAACAGGATCAGCACGGCCGGCACCGCGGCGATCCCCAGCGCCTGCAACACCGCCCGGGTGTCGGGCCGCGCCCGCGCCTCGTTCTCCACCGGCGCCGCGAGCAGCATCGCCAT
This sequence comes from Streptomyces millisiae, assembly GCF_031845425.1. Classification (NCBI taxonomy): domain Bacteria; kingdom Bacillati; phylum Actinomycetota; class Actinomycetes; order Kitasatosporales; family Streptomycetaceae; genus Streptomyces; species Streptomyces millisiae. The sequence continues at coordinate 591 of NZ_JAVREM010000052.1, read as the reverse complement.
GGCCAGGATCACCCCGACCTTGACCAGCTCGGACGGCTGGAACGCGAAGCCGCCGCCGACCTGGATCCAGCTCCGGGAGCCGTTCACCGTCGAGCCGAGGGGCGACAGCACGGCCAGCGACATCACCACCGACACCGCGTACAGCACGGGCGCGGCGCTCCGCAGCCGGACGTGGCCGAGCCACACCATGGCGGAGGCGAGGCCGACGCCGATGGCGAGGTTGAGGATGTGGCGGAGCAGGAAGTACTGCGGGTCGCCGTTGTTGAGATCGGTCCGGCCGCGGGTCGCGGAGTACACCAGCAGCGTGCCGATGAGGGAGAGGATCCCGGCGGACCCGACCAGCGTCCAGTCCAGCCGCCGCGCCAACGAGTCCCGCCGCGTGAGGCGGGTCCACACGGTCCGCTCCGCGGGGGCCTTGAGGGAGGAGTAACTGCGTACGGTCACGGAGCCGACACTATGTGCTTTGGCGCCGGGTGACGAGCTGGTCGCCGGCTCCGGCGCGGTTGCCGTCAGCCAGGTCGATCGTGGTCGTGTCGTCGACGAGTCCGGCCTCGACGCGGGCGGTGCGGGCGTCGTGGGAGAGCTTGGCGG
>NZ_JAVREM010000051.1:0-48572 GCF_031845425.1 Streptomyces millisiae | reverse complement strand
TTGATGGGGTAAGGCTCCCTGTAGACGACGGGGTTGATAGGCCGGAGATGGAAGCCTTGTGAGAGGTGGAGTTGACCGGTACTAATAGGCCGAGGGCTTGTCCATAGATGCTCGCGTCCACTGTGAATTCTGACCGTGTTCTATTGCGGACAGACAACTGAAGAGTGCGCTTGTTCGCGTGGAGCACTTATCGAGTGTTCCGGTGGTCATGGCGGTGGGGAAACGCCCGGTTACATTCCGAACCCGGAAGCTAAGCCTGCCAGCGCCGATGGTACTGCATGGGGGACCGTGTGGGAGAGTAGGTCGCCGCCGGACAATCTTTTGGAACCTCTGGTTCCCCAGCGTGCATGCTGGGGAACCAGAGGTTTTTTGTTTTTGTAGGGCAGGAAAGGCAGGAGTCACGGCCATGACGGAATCGTCGGAAGGTCGACCGGAGCGGGAGCCGCGTGCGCCCCGGCGTGATGGGGATCGAGGCGGCTATCAGCGCGGTGAAGGCCGCGGCGAGTGGCGAGGCGACCGGCGTGGCGGTCATGGCCAGGGCGGTGGCTCGTGGGGTGGTCGGCGGGACGAGGGCTCACGGCCGCGTTGGGAGCGGGACGGCGAACGTCGTGGCCCCGGCGGGCCGCGGGACGACCGCTTCCGTCGTGACGACAGGCCCCGTGACGATCGTCCGCGTGAGGAGCGTCCGCGAGGCGACCGGCCCCGCGATGAACGGTGGGGTCGTCCGGGCGGTGGCGGCGGTGCGGGTTTCCGGCGCGACGACCGGCGTCCCAGCTACGGCAGTGGTGGTTCGGGCGCGGGTGGCGGCGGTGGCCGCGGCTTCCGTCGAGACGACCGGCCGAGGGACGGGGGATTCCGCAGGGACGACCGTCCGCGTGACGATCGGTTCCGCAGGGACGACCGCCCCAGGGAGGATCGTTTTCGGCGCGACGACCGACCGCGCGACGACCGGCCGCGCGAGGATCGCTTCCGCAGGGACGACCGCCCCAGGGACGACCGGTTCCGGCGGGACGACCGCCCCCGTGACGACCGGCCGCGTGGTGACCGGTTCCGGCGCGATGACCGCCCCCGCGATGACCGGCCCCGTAGGGATGACCGGCCGCGTGACGACCGTTTCCGGCGTGACGATCGGCCCCGGGATGACAGGTTCCGGCGCGATGACCGGCCCCGTAGGGATGACCGCCCCCGTGACGACCGGCCGCGTGAGGATCGGTTCCGCAGGGATGACCGGCCGCGTGACGACCGGTTCCGGCGTGACGACCGGCCGCGCGAGGAGCGCCGGTACGGTGGCGGCGGTTCGGGAAGTCGGGAGTACCGGCGGGAGGATCGGCCGTGGCGGGAGCGTGACGGCGAGCGTCGCGACGGGCGGGACTTCCGCGGGCGGCGCGACGACCGTGGTGGCCCGCGTGGCGGATACCGGCGGGACGGCGTCCGGCGCGGTCCCGAGCTGACTCGGGACCGCGATCGGGAGCGGGTCAAGCGGCTGCCGATCCCGGACGAGGTGACCGGCGACGAGATCGACCGTTCGGTGCGGCAGGAGCTGATGAGCCTGCCCAAGACCCTGGCCGTCGACGTGGCCCGCAACCTGGTGATGGTGGCCAGGCTGCTCGACGAGGACGCCGAGCGTGCCTACGGCTACTCGCGGGCGGCGCTGCGGCTCGCCTCGCGGGTGGGCGCCGTGCGTGAGGCGGCCGGGTTCGCCTCGTACGGCGTGGGCAAGTACGCCGAGGCGCTGACGGAGTTCCGGGCCGCCAAGCGGATGACCGGCTCGGTGCACCTGTGGCCGATCATGGCCGACTGCGAGCGTGGCATCGGGCGTCCCGAGCGTGCGCTGGCCATGGCCGGTGAGCCCGAGGTCCGTCAGCTCGACAAGGCAGGCCAGGTGGAGATGCGCCTGGTGGCGGCCGGGGCCCGGCGCGACATGGGGCAGCCGGAGGCGGCCGTGGTGACGCTGCAGAGCCCCGAGCTGGCCTCCAGCTCCGTCCAGCCCTGGACGGCGCGGCTGCGGTACGCCTACGCGGACGCGCTGCTGGCCGTCGGCCGGGAGGAGGAGGCGCGTGAGTGGTTCGCCAAGGCCGCCGAGGCCGACCAGGGCGGCACCACCGACGCCTCGGACCGGCTGGCCGAGCTGGACGGTCTCGAGTTCGTCGACGCGCTCGACCCCGACGCGGACGTCGAGGACGAGGACGTGGACGGCGACGAGGAGCCGCGCGGTCAGGCGTAGCGGGCGATCGGGTTCTCGAGCGTGCCGGCCAGCACCAGCGAGCCGGCCGGGTCCTGGAGGTCGACCATCTGGCGGTTGTTCCGCAGCTGCAGACGGTTGAGGCAGGACAGGGCGAAGCGCTCGGTGAACAGGTCGAACCGCTTGAACTTCTCCGCGAACTCGGGAACGGCCTGCTGGTAGTCGGTGACACAGGCGGCGACGGTCGCCCAGAAGGTGTCCTCGGCCAGCAGGTCGTTCTCGACGAGAACGCCGTTGAGGAAGCGGAGGAAGCAGTCGAAGACGTCGGTGAAGAGGGAGAGCGCCCAGAGGTCGTCGGGGACGTCGGCGCGGATCCGTTCCACCTCCGGGGGCAGCGGCTGCTCGGCGCTCATCACCACGATCTCCTCGGCGATGTCCTTCATGACGACGCGCCTGGGCACGCCGTTCTCCAGGACCAGGATGACGTTCTCGCCGTGCGGCATGAAGGCCAGGTCGTAGGCGTAGAGGCAGTGCAGCACCGGGGTGAGGTACGCGTCGAGGTAGTGGCGTAGCCAGACCTCGGCGGGCAGTCCCGACTCGGCGATCAGCGTGGCGGTGAACGAGCCGCCCTCGCGGTCGGTGTGGAGGAGCGAGGCCATGGTGGCCAGTCGCTCCCCGGGGCGCAGGGTGGGCACCGGGCTCTCGCGCCACAGCGCGGCCAGCATCTTGCGGTAGGGCGAGCCCTTCTCGGTGGCGGCCTCGTAGTGCCGGTGGTGGTAGCCGATGGCCGCACGCTCGCGGATGATCGAGAAGCCGGCGCCGGTGAGGAGCTCGTCCTCGGCGATCACTCCGGCGAGCCAGTCGTTGATGGCCGGGGTGGCGCGCATGTAGTCGGCGGAGAGGCCGCGCAGGAAGCCCATGTTGAGCACCGAGAGCGCGGTCTTCACGTAGTGCTTGTCGGGGGCGTCGGTGTTGAAGAAGGTGCGGATGGACTGCTGGGCGCGGTAGGCGTCGTCGCCCTCGCCGAGGCAGACCAGGTGCTGCCTGGCGACCTCGCCGGCGAAGGTGACGGAGAGCCGGTTCCACCACTGCCAGGGGTGCACGGGGATGAGGTAGTAGTCGGCCAGGTCGAGGCCGAGCGCGGCCATCCGGTCGGCGAAGCGGCGGCGGGTCCCGGGGGCGAGCTCGCCGGCGACCAGGGTCTCGTAGTCGAGGTCGGCGCAGGAGGTGAAGGTGGCCAGGTCGCGGCGGGCGGCGAGCCAGACGAGCCGGACCGGGGCGCCGGCCTCGGGGGCGTAGGCGCGGTACTCGGCGGCGTCGAAGCCGAGGCGGCCGTTGTTGGCCACGAAACAGGGGTGGCCCTCGGTCATGGCGGCCTCGATGGTCTGGAAGTCGCGGCTCGCCAGCTCGGCGGCGGGAAGGTGCGGGGCGGCGAGTTTGTAGGCGCTGCCGGCGAGGGTGCTGGTGATCTCCTCCAGGTAGACGGGGAGGACGTCGTCGCTGAGGCCGAGGGCCCCGCGCAGGTCGAGGAAGAAGTCGAGGGCGTCGAGGGGGAGCGGCACGCCGTCGCGTTCGCGGGTGATGGAGTCGGCGTCGACCAGCCAGTGGTCGAGGGCGAGTCGGCGGGCGGCGAAGTGGTAGGCGGTGGTGCCGTCGTCGGCGAGTACCGTGTGGCGGCCGTCGGGGCGTGGTTCGGGGGTCAGCAGGCGCTCGTGCGAGAACTCGGCGAGCGCCTTGCGTATCAGCAGGCGGTTGGCGCGCTGCCAGAGCTCGGGGGTGAGGTGGGCGACGGCTTCGTGGGGGACGGTCATGCGGTTCACTCCTGGGGGGCTGCCGTGGCCGCCCGCGCGGCCTCGTACTGTTCGCGGGTGCAGAAGCTGAGGTAGGCGTCCTTGCCGGGCAACGGAACGGTGCGCTCGACGTGGAAACCCACTGCGGCGTTGAGGGCGTGGACGGGTTTGTTGCGGGCGTCGGGTTCGACCACCACGCGGCGGTTGGCGGGGTCGGCGAAGAGCAGTTCCATCACGGTGGTGATCACGGCCAGGGTGAAGCCGTGGAGCGGGGTGTCCGTGGGGGCGACCAGGAAGTGCATGCCGATGTCGCCGGGTTGGACCGGGTAGGCGGTGCCGACCGCGTCGTGGGCCGGGTCGTAGACCTCGACCAGGAAGGCCGGCTCGCCGTTGTGCAGGCCCAGGTAGGCATGGTGGGAGGAGGCGGCGGCGATGCTCTCGAACTCCTTGCGGACGTCGCCCAGTTCGGCGTCCTGCATGAGCCAGAAGACGGATTTGGGGTGGGTGAGCCAGCGGTGCAGCAGCTCCGCGTCGGCGGCGGGGTCGACGAGGCGGAGGGTGAACTGACCGAGCCGTTCGTCGTGTCGGGCGAAGACGGTGGTGCTCATGGGGCTCCCAGGTGCGACAGCAAACTGGAAGTGAGGTTAGCCTAACCTAAATTCACGCGACAATCGGGCCGGGCTCGTCACCCGCGTCGCGCAGGTCCCGCAGCAGCAGACCCGTGGCCGGCTTGGGCCCGAACGAGGTCGACTTGTGCGGCATCGTGACGCCCTCCTCGGCCAGGGCCCGCACCGTGTCTTCCCGCGCCGCGCGCATCAGTACCGCGAAACCGTCGGCCGATCCGGCCGCCTGCGCCACGGCGGCGGTCGCGCTGTGCAGGTACCGAGCCCGGAGCGGCGGGCGGCCGGGGGGACGGCGCCACACCTCGCCGAGCAGCGTGGCGTCGAGCACCGTCGCGTCCAACGTGCGCCAGGCGGCCGGCCGGTCGGTCGGCACGGTGCGGGCGAGCAGCGCGGGATCCGGGCGGTCGAGCAGATGGAAGGCGCCGTCCGCGGCCAGCAGGAAGGCGTTGCCCGGCGCCGCACCGAGCGCGCGCAGCGCGACGTCCAGGGGTCCCGCCACGGGTTGGACCCGGAACGCCGTGCCGGCGGCGGCCAGCGCCTCGGCGGGCGGCAGCCCGGTCAGCACCCGGTGGATCGGGTTGAGCCGCAGCGGGTGCCGGGCGGTGTCCACCAGGAGCACCAGGCCACGGTCCCAGGGCGGCCGGCCGCCGTGCTCCGTGGCGAGCCGCAGCCGGGTGGCCCAGCGGTGGTGACCGTCGGCGATCAGGGCCCGGTGCCGGGCCAGCTCGACGCGGGCCGCCCCGATCTCGGCCGGGTCGTCGACGGCCCAGATCCGGTGCTCGGTGGTGTCGTCGGTGGGCGTGGCGAGCAGCGGCGGGCCCGCCGTGACCCGTTCCAGGAGGGCGGGCACGGCCGTGTCGTCGGGGGCGCCGCGGTAGGCGAGGAGCAGCGGTTCGAGGTCGGCCTCGGTGGCCCGGGCCAGCGCGGCGCGCTCGGCGACCACCTCCGGGATCACGTCCTCGTGCGGCAGCACCGTGCGTTCGTGCGGCGGCGTCAGCCGCAGGGCTCCCATGAGGCCGCGCTGCGGCGGCCGGCCGGCGGCGCGCTGCTCGTACACGTAGAGCGCCGGCCTCGGATGGGTCACCAGGACGCCGGCCGCCCGCCATTCGCGGAGGGTGGCGGCGGCGCGCTCCGGGGTGCGTGGCAGGATCAGTCGGACGATGTTGTGCGGGTCAGAGGTCTCCAGGTCACGCTGCTCGTCCGGCCGTACCACGACGTCGTACGGGGGCGAGATCACGTCGGCGAGGTTGCCGACCCGCTCGGGCGCGTAACGGAGCGCGCGGAACGGGGCGAGGTCCAGGCCGGCGGCGTGCATCCCCGCATCGTAGTGCCGTGCGGACCACGGGAGATGAGCTGAGGATGATGGTTGACAGCGTTGACGGGACGAGCGAGGGAACGGTGCCCGGCACGGCGCCGCGCGGCTGCGCGCGGCCGCTCCACGAGGTCTACGACACCGCGCTGCTCGACCTCGACGGGGTCGTCTACGCGGGTGGCGAGGCCGTGCCGCACGCCGTGGACTCGCTGCGGGCGGCACGGAAGGCCGGTATGCGGCTGGCCTATGTCACCAACAACGCGGCCCGCACGCCGGAGACCGTCGCCGCGCACCTCTCCCGCCTCGGCGTGGCCGCCGAGCCGGGCGAGGTGGTGACCTCCGCGCAGGCCGTGGCCCGGCTGATGTCCGAGCAACTGCCGGCCGGGGCACGGGTGTTGTGCGCGGGTGGGGAGGGGCTCCGGGTGGCGCTCGCCGAGCGTGGACTGCGCCCCGTGGACTCGGCGGACGACGAGCCGGCGGCGGTGGTGCAGGGCTACGGTGGGCCCGAGCTGCCGTGGGGGGTGATCGCGGAGGCGGCGATCGCCGTCAACCGGGGCGTGCCGTGGTTCGCGTCCAACACCGACCTGACCATCCCCAGCGGCCGGGGCATCGTGCCGGGCAACGGCGCGGCGGTGGAGGCGGTGCGGATCGCCTCCGGGGGCCGGGTCGAACCACAGGTGGCGGGCAAGCCGCGGCCGCCGATGCACCGTGAGTCGATCCTGCGGACGGGCGCGCGCCGGCCGCTGGTCGTCGGCGACCGGCTCGACACGGACATCGAGGGGGCCCACGCGGGCGGCGTCGACTCGCTGCTGGTGATGACCGGGGTGACGGACGTGGCCCAGCTGCTCGTGGCGCGCCCCGACCACCGGCCGACGTATGTGGCCGCCGACCTGCGGGGCCTGCTGGCCCCGCACCCCGAGGTGCGGGCCGCGGCCGACGGCGGCGGGTGGCACTGCGGCGGGTGGCGGGCGTTCGTGGCGGGCGACGAACTGCGTCTCCAGGGCGAGGGCGCACCGATCGACGGCCTGCGGGCGCTGTGCGGGGCGGCCTGGTCGACGGGTCGCCCCTGGCGGGGCGAGGGCCCCTGGCGGGAGGGCCTCGAAGGGGCCTGGGGTTGAGCGGACGGGGGAGGGGCCGGGTTGAGTGTGGCCGGCCGTCGATGACCGGCCGTTCGTGACCGGGCTCCGCCCGGCCGGGGGCGTCGCCTGGTCGTCGCCCACGGTCTGGGTGCGGTGTGTGCTTTGCCTGCGGCGCGGATTGCCTGCGGCGGCTTGGCCATGGGCGGCGGTGCGGTGGGTGGGTGGCGAGGGTGTGGGTGGGCGGCCGGGCGCAGGTCTGACTCCCGGTCCGTAGGTTGGCGCGGGGGTGCGTGCGGCGCTTCGCCGTGCCTTGGCGCCTGCGGCGCCGCGGTGGCTGGGGCCGTGCCTCCGTGGGGGGCGGCTCGGTGGTCTTCGGGGCCTTGTCCCCGCCAGGGGGTCACGTCGTGGCGATGGCCTGTTGGATGAGGGTGTCCTCGGAGGTCTCGCGGCGCCAGTAGCCGCTGAAGGTGACGCGTTGGCGGTCGAGGCCGCGGTCGTTGACCAGGTGGCGGCGGAGGTCGCGGACGCAGCTCGCCTCGCCGGCGACCCAGGCGTAGGGGGAGGTGTCGGCGGTCGGCAGGTGGCGGCTGGCGTGGAGGGCCGACGGCAGTTGGCCGTGGGGGAGCCAGGTGATCCGCGCGTCGGCCCTGGTCGGCAGGTGCTGGCGGTCCGCCTCGTGCTGGGTCTCGATCCAGACCAGGGCCGGGAGGCCGGCCGGTAGCCAGGCGAGGATGCCGGCGATGGCGGGGAGGGCCGAGGAGTCGCCGGCGATCAGGACCTGGTCGGTGTCGGGCGGCGGGCGGAAGTCGACGCCGGCGTTGTCCTCCTCGGTGGGGCCGAGGAGGGAGACGGGCGAGCCGGTCTCCGCGGTGGCGGCCCAGCGGGAGGCGGGGCCGTCGCAGTCGCCGTGCAGCGCGAAGTCGATGTCCAGTTCGGCGGCCTCGCGCCGGAGCTCGCGCACCGTGTAGGTGCGCATCAGGGCGCGCTCGTCCGGGTCCATGCGCTGCCAGGCGGGCCACCAGTCGGTGCCCTGGCCGCGCGGGATGGCCACCTCGTCCTGGCCCGGGCGGGGCAGGAACAGTTTGAACCGCTGGTCGCGGCCGCCGCTGGCGAAGCCGGCGAGTGACCGGCCGCCGACGGTGACGCGGACGAAGCCGGGGCTGAGGCGGGTGGTGCGCAGGACACGCACGTCGAAGAAGTCGAAGGGGGCGGTTGCCATGGCGTGCGTCCTTTCCGGTCAGTCGAGCCGCTCGGCGGTGCGGACGGCCTCGGCCAGTCGTTCCAGTTGGGCCGCGTAGCCCTGGTAGCTGAAGCGCTCCTCGGACGGCCAGGGCGCGACCTGGCCCGCCTCGACCGCGGGCAGCCTGGCCCAGGTGGGCACTTCGGCCAGCTCCTCGGGGGTGGTGGCCTGGGCGCGGTTGTCGAGGATGATCAGGTCGGCGTGGTAGGTGTCGGCGTTCTCCCAGCTGAGGGTGTGCCAGTAGCCCCACTCGTCGACCACCCGGGCCCGGACCAGCTCGACGCCGAGCTCCGAGAAGTAGGTGAGGTCCGGATAGGAGTCGGGGACGGCGACGGCCATCTCCCGGGGGTTGGCGGCGACGGCCATCACCCGGACGCCCGGGTTGTCGCGCGCGGCGCGGCGGAGGGACTCGGAGGCCGCGTCGAACCGGGAGCGGGCCTCGCGGACCGTGCCGGCGCCGAGGTCGGCGCCGAGGGCCTCGGCGAGTTCGGCGTAGCGCTGGATGACCTGGGGGGCGGAGACGTCCTTCGTGCCGATGCCGACGCTGGGGGCCAGGGCGAGGATGTCGTCCTTGGACTCCTCGGGGACGTACCACAGGTCGGGCCCGGGGTTCATGTTGCTGACCAGGAGCTGGGGTTCGAGCCGGGCGTAGCGCTCGACGTTGAACTCGCCCCAGGCCTCGCCCAGGCTGGTCAGCCGGTCCACGTCGAGGTCGCCGGCCTGCGGGTTGGGCTCGCCGCGGACCGGGCTGCTGGGGCCGAAGATCGCGGCGCACGTGACGCCGAAGTCGTGCAGGGCGGCGGCGGAGGCGACGTAGGCGACGACGCGTTCCGGGGTGGCGTCGAGGGTGGCGGTCTCGCCCCGGTCGTCGGTGAACCGCCAGCCTCCCTGGCCGGCTTGGGCGTCTCCGGCGTCGCTGCCGCAGGCGGCGAGCAGGCCGGCGCCCGAGGCGGCGAGCAGGGTGCGGCGGGTGAGGGTGCCGGGGCGGGGTGCGGGTGACCTCATGGCCCTCAGCCGAGTCGCTCGGCGGAGCGGATGGCCTCGGCGAGGCTCTCCATGGCGGGGGCGCAGCCGGCGTAGCTGTAGGTGGGCTCCGGGTTCCAGGCCGCGACCTGGCCGGCCCGGACGGCGGGGAGGGAGCGCCAGGTCGGCTTGTCGGCGGCCAGTTGGTCGGGTTGCAGGCTGATGGCCCGGTCGTCGAGGAGGATGAGGTCGGCCGGGTAGCGGCCGGCGTTCTCCCAGCTGACGGACTCGAAGGTGCCGGCCTCGTCGGGGTTCTCGGGGACGACGAGGCCCACGCCGAGTTCCTGGTAGTAGGTCAGGTCGGAGAGGTCGGCCGGCACACAGAACCACACCTTGTCGGCGGTGGCGGAGAGCGCCAGCACCCGCAGGCCCGGGTTGTCGCGGGCGGCCTGCCTGACGGCCTCGGCCGCGGCGTCGTAGCGCTCCCTGGCGGCGACGACGTGGGGTGACGCCAGGTCGGCGCCGAGTGCCTCGGCCAGTTCGGCGTAGCGCTCGACCGTGGTGCGCAGCGGCGGGCCGACGTTGGCTATGCCGACGCTGGGGGCGATGCCCAGGATGTCGGAGGCGGTGTCCTCGGGGATCCACCACAGGCTCGGTGGGGTGTGGACGTCGCTGACCAGCAGCTGGGGGTCGAGGGCGAGGTAGGCCTCGATGTCGAACTCGCCCCAGGCGTTGCCCAGGTTGGTCAGTCGGTCCAGGTCCAGGTCGGCGGCCAGCACGCTGGGCTCGCCCTCGCCGGTGACGGCGGGTCCGAAGATGCCGGTGCACCGGATGCCGTAGTCGTGCAGGGCGGCGGCGGATCCGACGTAGGCGACGACGCGTTCGGGGGTGGCGTCGAGGGTGGCGGTCTCGCCGCGGTCGTCGGTGAAGGTCCACTGGCCGGAGTCGGGGCCGGCGGGGCCGGCGGTCGACTCGTCCGCCGCGGAGCAGGCGGTGACCAGGCCGACGGTGCCCAATGTGCCGCCGGCCGCGCCCAGGAAGCCGCGGCGGGACAGGGCGCTGCTCGTCCGTGGTCGGCGCGGGGTCGTGGTCGTCATGGCGGAGCACCTTTCGGCGGGGTGGGGTGGCTCGGGGCGCGTGGGGGCCTTGGCCGTGCGCCGGCGCACCGGCCGGCGAACTCTCGGCAAGGTTAGGCTAACCTAACCGCATGTCGCAGGGGAGTTCCAGTGGGAGGCGTGCGGAGTGACCGCCATGGAATCGGGCGCGCCGCCCGCGCGGGTGCCCATCGCGCGGAACACGCGCCGGCGCACGACCCGGCGCGCGGCCGGACTGCTCGTCTCCTTCGGGGTGTTGGCGCTGGTCGCCGCCGCCAGCATCGCGTTCGGCGCCAGGTCGGTGCCGCCCGGCGACGTGTGGCACGCCCTCTTCGCCCACTCCGGCACCGAGAGCGACGTGGTGATCCGTGAACTCCGGCTGCCCCGCACCCTCCTCGGGCTGCTGTGCGGCGCCGCGCTCGGCCTGGCCGGGGCCGTGATGCAGGCGCTCACCCGCAACCCGCTGGCCGACCCGGGGCTGCTCGGCATCAACGCCGGCGCCGCCGCCGCCGTCGTCACCGCCATCAGCCTCCTCGGCGTCGAATCGCTCACCGGCTACGTCTGGTTCGCCTTCCTCGGGGCCGCCGTCATCGGGGTCCTCGTGTACGCGCTCGGCGGCAGCCGGGCCGCCACCCCCGTGCGGCTCGCGCTCGCCGGCACCGCCCTCAGCGCCGCGCTCCACGGCTACACCCAGGCCGTCGAACTCCTCGACACCGCCGCCCTCGACCGGATGCGGTTCTGGGCCGTCGGCTCGCTCGCGGCGGCCAACGGCGACCTCGTCCGCCAGGTGCTGCCGTTCCTGCTCGCGGGCACGCTGCTGGCGCTGCTCCTCGGGCGGTCGCTCAACGCCATTGCGCTGGGCGACGACGCGGCCCGCTCCCTCGGCGCCGGGCTCGGCCGCACCCGGGCCCTGGCCCTGCTCGCCGTCACCCTGCTGTGCGGGGCAGCCACCGCCGCCTGCGGGCCCGTCGTCTTCGTCGGGCTGATCGTCCCGCACCTGGTCCGCGCCCTCACCGGCCCCGACCTGCGCTGGACCCTGCCCTACGCCGCCGTCCTCGCACCGGTGCTGCTGCTCGGCGCCGACGTCGTCGGGCGGCTGGTCGCGCGGCCCTCCGAACTCCAGGTCGGCATCGTCACCAGCCTCATCGGCGGTCCGGTCTTCGTCCACCTGGTGCGACGCGGAAGGACGGCCAAGCTGTGAAACCCGGTCAGGAGCGGCCGCGTGGCCTGGTGTGGCGGGGCGGCGACGGCGGCTGGTCGGTGCGGGCCGACGCCCGCGGCCTCGCCGCCGGAGCGGTGCTGCTGCTGCTCGCGCTCGGCGTGGCCGTGCTGCTGGTCGGCACCGGCGACTACCCCATGACGCCGGCCGAGGTGCTCCGCACCCTGGCGGGGAACGGCACCCGGATCCAGGAGTTCGTGGTGACCGAACTGCGGCTGCCACGCGTCCTGGTCGGCCTCCTCGTCGGCCTCGCGCTCGGCGTCGCCGGGGCCGTCTTCCAGAGCGTCTCCCGCAACCCGCTCGGCAGCCCGGACGTCGTCGGCTTCGGCCAGGGCTCGGCGGCTGGCGCGCTCACCACGATCGTGCTCCTCTCCGGAGGCGGCCTCGCCGTCGCCGCCGGCTCGGTCGTCGGCGGCCTGGCCACCGGCGTCGCCGTCTACCTGCTCGCCTGGCGCGGCGGCGTCCACGGCTACCGCCTGGTCCTCGTCGGCATCGGCGTCGCCGCCGTGCTCAGCGCCGTCAACGGCTACCTGCTCACCCGCGCCGACATCGCGGACGCCGCCCGCGCCGTGCTGTGGCTGACCGGCTCCCTCGACGGCCGCGACTGGGCGCAGTTCTGGCCGCTGCTGGTCGCCTGCGGCCTGCTGCTGCCGCCGGTGCTCGCCCTGGGCAGGCCGCTGCGGATGCTGGAGCTGGGGGACGAGACCGCGGCCGCCCTCGGCGTGCGGGTCCAGCGCACCCGGCTGCTCGCGGTGCTGGCCGCGGTGCTGCTCACGGCCTCGGCCACGGCGGCGGCCGGGCCCGTCGCGTTCGTCGCGCTCGCCTCGCCGCAACTGGCCCGCCGGCTCACCCGCGCCGCGGGACCCAACGCGCTGCCGGCCGGCCTGATGGGCGCGCTGCTCACGGTGGCCGCCGACCTGCTGGCCCAGTGGGCCTTCGCCGACCGGCAGTTGCCCGTCGGCGCGGTGACGGGCGTCCTCGGCGGCGGCTACCTGCTGTGGCTGCTCGTCACGGAACGAAGGGCCGGACGGGTATGACCCGGGCGGAGCGAGAAGGAGACGGCGTGCGAGAGATGTCAGAACCCCGGTTGCGGGCCGAGCGGGTCACGTTGGCGTACGACCAGCGGGTCATCGCCACGGAGTTGTCGGTCGCCGTCCCCGAGCGGTCGTTCACCGTGATCGTCGGGCCCAACGCCTGCGGCAAGTCCACCCTGTTGCGGGCCCTCGCCCGGATGCTCAGGCCCACCGCCGGCAGCGTGCTGCTCGACGGACAGGCCATCGCGTCGTACCCGGCCCGGCGGTTGGCGCGCACGCTGGGGCTGCTGCCGCAGTCGCCCACCGCACCCGACGGCATCAGCGTCGCCGACCTGGTGGCGCGCGGCCGCTATCCGCACCAGGGGCTGCTGCGCCAGTGGTCGCGCGAGGACGAGCGGATCGTCGACGAGTCGATGGCCGCGACCGGCGTGGCCGAACTCGCCGACCGCCACGTCGACGAGCTCTCCGGCGGCCAGCGGCAGCGCGTCTGGATCGCCATGGCCCTCGCCCAACAGACCCCGCTGCTGCTGCTCGACGAGCCCACCACCTTCCTCGACATCGCCCACCAGATCGAGCTCCTCGACCTGTGCGCCCGGCTCCACGAGGAGCAGGGCCGCACCCTGGTCGCCGTGCTCCACGACCTCAACCACGCCGCCCGCTACGCCACCCACCTGATCGCCATGCGGGACGGGCGGGTGGTCGCCGCGGGCGCGCCGGCCGACGTCGTCACCGCCGAGCTGGTCGAGGACGTCTTCCGGCTGCCGTGCCGGGTCATCGACGACCCCGAGACCGGCACCCCGCTGGTCGTTCCGGCGGCGCGTCGGTCCCGCCGGGCCGTCAGCGGGTAGCGTCGGGGCCATGGAAGAGCCCCAGGAGCCCCGGCAGGAGCAGGAAACCGCGGACGAGGGACCGCGCCCGCTCGGCGTCGGGACGCGACCCACCGGAAACGGCGACGTGGACGCCCACCTGGTCAGGTTGGCCGACGCCGACCACCTCGCCGTCCCCGGGCACCTGGAGGTGTACGAGGATGTGCACCGCGGCCTGCGCGAGACCCTGGCCGCGCTCGACCAGCCGGCCGGCCCGCCCGTGCCAGGACCCCCGCACACCACCAGGAGCTGAACCCCCCGTGGCAGCAGCGACCCAGCGACGCCTCAGCCGCCTCGACGCGGAACTGGTGCGCCGCAAGCTGGCCCGATCCCGCGAGCACGCACGAGAGCTCATCGACGCCGGCCGCGTCACCGTCAACGGCGCGGTCGCGGCCAAGCCCGCCACCCAGGTCGCCACCAGCGCCGCCCTCGTGGTCCGCGCGGACGACGCCGACCCCGGCTACGTCTCCCGCGGCGGCCACAAGCTCGCCGGCGCGCTGGCCGCCTTCACGCCCCGCGGGCTGCGCGTCGCCGGCCGCCGCGCCCTCGACGCGGGCGCCTCCACCGGCGGCTTCACGGACGTCCTGCTGCGCGCCGGCGCCGCCGAGGTCGTCGCCGTCGACGTCGGATACGGCCAACTCGCCTGGAACCTGCGCGCCGACGCCCGCGTCACCGTCAGGGACCGCACCAACGTACGCGAGTTGACGCTCGACACCATCGACGGCACACCCGTCGACCTGGTCGTCGGCGACCTGTCGTTCATCCCGCTCGGCCTGGTGCTGCCCGCCCTCGTCCGCTGCGCCGCGCCCGACGCCGACCTGGTGCTCATGGTCAAGCCGCAGTTCGAGGTCGGCCGGGAACGCCTCGGCAGCGGCGGCGTGGTGCGCAGCCCGGCGCTGCGCGCCGAGGCCGTCACCACCGTCGCGGGACAGGCCGCCGAGCTGGGGCTCGGCGTGCTCGGCGTCGTCGCCAGCCCGCTGCCGGGACCCTCCGGCAATGTTGAATACTTTCTCTGGCTGCGTGCCGGGGCGCCCGCACTCGACCCGGCCGACGTCGACCGCGCCGTGACAGAGGGGCCGCAGTGACTGTCAGAACCGGGACCAGCAGGCCCGAAGCCCGCACCGTCTTCCTGCTCGCGCACACCGGCCGGCCCGCCGCGGTCCGCAGCGCGGAACTCGTCGTGCAGGGCCTGCTCGCGCACGGCATCGGCGTCCGCGTCCTCGACGAGGAGGCCGCCGACCTGCCGCTGCCGGCCAGCGTCGAGCGCGTCACCGTGGACGAGAAGGACGAGACCCGCGGCGTGCTGGACGGCTGCGAGCTGCTCGTGGTGCTCGGCGGCGACGGCACGCTGCTGCGCGGCGCGGAGTTCTCCCGCGCCTCGGGGGTGCCGATGCTCGGCGTCAACCTCGGCACCGTCGGCTTCCTCGCCGAAGCCGAGCGCGACGACCTCGACCAGGTCGTGGACCGCGTCGTCACCCGCTCCTACGAGGTGGAGGAGCGGATGACCCTCGATGTCACCGTGTTGAGTGACGGCACCGTCGTGCACGAGGACTGGGCGCTCAACGAGGCGTCCGTCGAGAAGGTCGCCAGGGAGCGGATGCTGGAGGTGGTGCTTGAGGTCGACGGCCGCCCCGTCTCCGGGTTCGGCGGCGACGGCGTGGTCTGCGCCACCCCCACCGGATCCACCGCCTACGCGTTCTCCGCCGGCGGCCCCATCGTCTGGCCCGAGGTGGAGGCGCTGCTGATGGTGCCGATCAGCGCCCACGCGCTGTTCGCCAAGCCGCTGGTCACCGCCCCCGACTCGGTGCTCGCCGTCGAGGTACGGCCCAACACCCGTTCCGGCGTGCTGTGGTGCGACGGGCGCCGCACCGTCGACCTGCCGCCGGGAGCGCGCGTCGAGGTGCGGCGGGGCGCCGTCCCCGTCCGGCTCGCCCGGCTGCACCACGCGCCGTTCACCGACCGTCTCGTCGCCAAGTTCGCGCTGCCGGTGGCCGGCTGGCGGGGCGCCCCGCGCTGAGCCGCCGGCTCGGAAGTGTGGGGGCCGTCGTCGCCAGCGACCCCGCGAACCTCGTATGGTCGTATCCGTGTTGGAGGAGATGCGGATCAAGGGCCTGGGCGTGATCGACGACGCTGTCGTCGAGCTGTCCTCCGGCTTCACCGCGGTGACGGGTGAGACCGGCGCGGGCAAGACCATGGTCGTCACCAGTCTCGGCCTGCTGCTCGGCGGCCGCGCGGACGCCGGCTACGTACGGGTGGGAGCCCAGGCCGCCGTCGTGGAGGGCCGCGTCACCGTGGAGCCGGACGCCCCGGCCGCCCGCCGGGCCGCGGAGGCCGGCGCCGAGCTGGACGACGGCGCGCTGCTGGTCAGCCGCACCGTCTCGGCGGAGGGCCGCTCCCGCGCCCACGTCGGCGGCCGGTCGGTACCGGCCGGGCTGCTCGCCGAGCTCGGCGAGGAACTGATCGCGGTGCACGGCCAGACCGACCAGCAGGGGCTGCTGCGCCCCGCCAGACAGCGGCAGGCGCTCGACCGCTACGCGGGGGAGGCCGTCGCCCGACCACTCGCCGCCTACCAGGAG
The DNA here is from genome assembly GCF_031845425.1 of Streptomyces millisiae. Classification (NCBI taxonomy): domain Bacteria; kingdom Bacillati; phylum Actinomycetota; class Actinomycetes; order Kitasatosporales; family Streptomycetaceae; genus Streptomyces; species Streptomyces millisiae. The sequence goes on along the minus strand of NZ_JAVREM010000051.1, from coordinate 32,594 downwards.
ACCTACCGGCGGCTGCGCGAGGTCGGCGGCGTCCTCGCCGAGCTGACCACCCGCGCCCGCGAGCGCGCCCAGGAGGCCGACCTGCTGCGCTTCGGCCTCGACGAGATCGCCGCCGCCGACCCCCGGCCAGGCGAGGACGTCGAGCTGGCGGCCGAGGCCGGCCGCCTCGGCCACGCCGAGGCCCTGGCCTCCGCCGCGGCCGCCGCGCACACCGCGCTGGCCGGCGACCCGGCCGACCCGGGCGGCAACGACGCCGGCACCCTGGTCGCCGGCGCCCACCGCGCGCTCCAGGGCGTCAGCGGCCACGACCCGGCCGTCGCCCAGCTCGCGGAACGGCTCGGCGAGGTCGGCATCCTGCTCGCCGACGTCGCCCAGGACCTCGCCGGCTACGCCGACGGCCTGGACGCCGACCCGCTGCGGCTCGCCGCCGTCGAGGAGCGGCGCGCCGTCCTCAGCCACCTGATCCGCAAGTACGCCGACCCGGCCGCCGGCCAGGACGGCACCCAGGCCGTGCTCACCTGGGCCGAGCGCGGCGCCGCCCGGCTCGCCGAGCTGGACGGCGACGACGACCGCATCGGCGAGCTCACCGCGGAACGGGACGCCCTGCGCGCCACCATCACCGAACAGGCACGGGAGCTCAGCCAGGCCAGGGCCGAGGCCGCCAAGCGCTTCGCCGACGCCGTCACCGAGGAGCTGACCCAGCTCGCCATGCCCCACGCCAGCGTCCAGGTGGCGGTCCGGCAGCAGGAGGCCGCGCCGGGCGACGGCGAGGCGGTCGAGATCGACGGCCGCGCGGTGGCGCTCGGCCCGCACGGCGCCGACGAGGTGGAACTGCTGCTCGCCCCGCACCCGGGCGCCCCCGCCCGGCCCATCGCCAAGGGCGCCTCGGGCGGTGAGCTGTCCCGGGTGATGCTGGCCGTCGAGGTGGTGTTCGCGGACGCGGCGCCGGTGCCGACGTACCTCTTCGACGAGGTCGACGCCGGCGTCGGCGGCAAGGCGGCCGTGGAGATCGGCCGGCGGCTCGCCAAACTCGCCGACTCCGCGCAGGTCGTGGTCGTGACCCACCTGCCGCAGGTGGCGGCGTTCGCGGACCGGCACCTGGTCGTCGAGAAGACCAGCGACGGCTCGGTCACGCGCAGCGGGGTCCGGTCCGTGCACGGCGAGGGCCGGGTGCGGGAGCTGTCGCGGATGCTGGCCGGCCAGGAGGACTCCGAGCTGGCCCGGGCCCACGCGGAGGAGCTGCTGGCCACGGCCGCCCGGCTCGGGCACCGAACCGAGTCCTAACCCGAGCGGGTGGTGGCCGCTACCGTTCCGCGGCGGGCGCCTGGCATTCTGGACGCCGTTCCACCCCCAGCGAACGAGAGGTAGCCGTGAGCGATGGGCTAGGGCCGCCCGGGCCTTGGCGACGGCCCCCGCGCGTCGCTGCCGCGACCAGTCACGGTGTCCGGGTCGCCCCCGGCCGCCGCGCGTCGCGCGGCAGGCATTCGCCCCTCCGGGGCGCCTTGCCTGCGGCCGGCGCCGTGGGGCACGCCGAGCGGCCGGAGGCCGCCCACAGCGCTCGGCCTGCGGCCGGGATTCCGCGGCGGCGGGCCGCTGGCGCGGGCCCCAGCCGCCGGGGCATGAGCGATGGGTTGTCGCAACGCCCTCTGCTCGGGCGGCGCGGTGACCGGCCCGCGGCCGGGACTTCACGGCGGCGGGAGGCCGCTGGCGCGGCCGTGCCTGGCGGGCTCTGCGTCGCGTCCGGCCGCCGTGTGTCGTCGCCCCTTGGGGGCGTCTGGCTGGAGGTCGCCCACGGCGCTCGGTACGTGGCCGGATGCTTGCGGCGGCGTGGGGCCGCCGGTGTGGCCGTGCTCGGTGGGCTCTGTGCCGCGTCCGGCCGCCGTGTGTCGCTGCCCCTGCGGGGTGTCTGGCGGGAGGTCGCCCACGGTGCTCGGTACGTGGCCGGATGCCTGCGGCGGCGGGGGGCCGCCGGTGCGGTCTTCCGAGCTGTGGGTGATGGGTTGCTGCCCGGGCTCTGGCGACGGCCTCCGCTGGGCCGGAGTGTCGGGCGGCCTTCGACCGGGACTTCGCGGCGGCGAGCGGCCGTCGGCGGTCCCGGCCTTGTCCGCCATGGCCACGCGCCGCGCGGCAGGCGTGGTGGCGCTTGGGCCGGCCGGTCCGCCGGCGCGGGCGCGCACGGCTACCGGCCCGTGGCCGGCCAGCCCGGCAGGGCCGTGGGCGCAGTGGCCGACGGCGCCGGCGGTCGACCCCGTCGTCCGAGTCGGGCCGAGCAGGCCGCCGGTGGGGAGTGGGCGGTGTGAGCGGGATCGGTGGGCGGGGGACGTTGCACGTGGTGCAGGTGCTCGGTGGTGGCAGTGCCGGCACCGGGGCGCATGTGCGGTCGCTGTCGGCCGGTCTGGTGGCGCGCGGGCTGCGCGTCACCGTCTGCGCTCCGCCGTCGGCGGAGCGGCGTTACGACTTCACGCGGGCCGGGGCCCGCTTCGTGCCCGTCCCGATGCGGACCCGGGTCGAGGCCGCCGTGCTGCTGCGGGCCGTCAGCGCCGACGCGCACCTGGTGCACGCGCACGGCATGCGGGCCGGGCTGCTCGCCACCCTCGCGCTGCGTCGCCGCGACACCCCGCTGATCGTCACCTGGCACACCCGCTCCACCACGCCCGGGCTGCGCGCCCAGCTGCGGGCCGTGACCGAGCACCTGGTGGCCCGCGCCGCCACGGTGGTGCTCGGCGCCACCTCGGACCTCGTCGACCGCGCACGCCGCCGTGGCGCGCGCGACGCGCGCCTCGCGCCCGTCGCGCTGCCGGCGCCGCGCACCGAGGGCGAGAGCCACGGGCCGGCCGAGCGGGAGCCCGACCCGGCGAAGGTGCGGGCCGAGCTCGGCGCCATGGGCCGACCGCTGCTGGTCACCGCGACCCGTCTGGAGCGCGAGCGCAGCCTGGCCGTGCTGCTCGCCGCGGCCCGCTCCTGGCGGTCGCTGCAACCGCCGCCGCTGCTCGTCATCGCCGGCGAGGGACCCGACCGGGCGCTGCTGCAGCGCCGTATCGACCGGGAGCGGCTGCCGGTGCTGCTGCTCGGCCGGGGCGACGACGCCGCCCGGCTGCTGCCCGTGGCCGACGCCGCGCTGCTGGTCGTCGAGTGGGCCGGCCGGGCGCCGCTGGCGCAGGAGGCGCTGCGGCGGGGCGTGCCGCTGGTGGCCACCGCCGTCGGCGGCGTTCCCGAGCTCGTCGGGGACGCGGCCCTCCTGGTGCCCTACGGCGACCCGGCCGCCCTCGGCGCCGCCGTCGGCGCCCTGCTCGGCGACCCCGCGCTGCGCGAGACGCTGGCCGCCGCCGGCCGGGCCAGGTCCGGCAGCTGGCCGACCGAGGACACCACGGTGGCCCAGGTGCTGAGCGTCTACGACGAGCTCGCCGAGTCGCTCCGGGCGCGGGCCGCTAGGTGGAGGCCCTGACGACGAGCCTGGCCGGCGTGACCACCGGGGCCAGCGGCCCCTCCGCGAGGCCGAGCCGCCGCAGCAGCAGCTCGGCCATCAGCTCGCCCATGTGCCGCACGTCCTGCCGGACGGTGGTCAGCGGCGGATCCGACCAGGCGGCCGGCTCCAGGTCGTCGTAGCCCACCACGGCGACGTCCTCGGGCACCCGCAGGCCGCGCGCCCGCAGGGTGCGCAGCGCGCCGCTCGCCATCAGGTCGTTGCCGGCGAAGACGGCGTCGGGTCCGGGGGAGCGGGCCAGCAGCTCGGCCATCGCCCGCTCGCCGCCGGCTGCCGTGAAGTCGCCCCTGGCCAGCAGCGCCGGCTCCGGCTCCGCCAGGCCGAGCGCCTCCAGGTAGCCGTCGAGCCGGTCGGCGGCCGAGGTCTGGTCGAGCGGTCCCGTGATCACGGCGATCCGGCGGCGGCCGCCGGCCAGCAGGTGGCGGACGGCCTGCCGGGCGCCGTCCCGGTTGTCGGTGTCCACGTAGAGCGGCCCGGGCTCCCCGGCCGCCGCCGCCCAGCCGGGGCGGCCGCCGAAGACCGTCGGCAGCCCCGAGGCGGCGGCCATCGCCGGCAGCGGGTCGTCGGCGTGCAGCGAGAACATCAGCGCGCCGTCGACGTGGCCGCCGGACAGGTAGCGGTCGATGCGGTCGTAGTCGTCCCGGCCCTCGAGCAGCATCAGCAGCAGCTGGGTGTCCTCCGCGGCCAGCCGGTGGCCGATGCCGCGCAGCTGCTGCGCGAAGAACGGGTCGGCGAAGACCCGGGTGTCCGGCTCGGCGATCACCACGGCCACCGCGCCGGTGCGGCGGGTCACCAGGCTGCGGGCCGCGCTGTTCGGCACGTAGCCGAGCGCGGCCACCGAGCGCCTGACCCGCTCCCTGAGCTCGGGACGCACCCCGGGCGTCCCGTTGACCACCCGGGAGACCGTGGCCCGTGACACGCCCGCGTGCGCCGCCACCGCCTCCAGGGTGGGCGGGACCCGTCCCGGCCGTGGCACGGGCGGCCTCAGCCGCCGTACGTGCTGTAGGCGCCGGACGCGGTGAGCCGGAGCGCCGTGTCGATCAGCGGGACGTGGCTGAAGGCCTGCGGGAAGTTGCCGACCTGCCGCATCCGCCGCGGGTCCCACTCCTCGGCCAGCAGGCCCACGTCGTTGCGGAGCGCCAGCAGCTTCTCGAACAGCTTCCGCGCCTCCTCCACCCGGCCGATCATCGCCAGGTCGTCGGCCAGCCAGAACGAGACGGCGAGGAACGCGCCCTCGTCGCCCTCCAGGCCGTCCACGCCCGTCTCCTCGCCGTTGGTCGGGTAGCGGAGGATGAAGCCGTCCAGCGTCGACAGCTCGCGCTGGATGGCCTCGATGGTGCCGATCACCCGCTTGTCGTCCGGTGGCAGGAAGCCCATCTGCGGGATCAGCAGCAGCGAGGCGTCCAGCTCCTTGGAGCCGTAGGACTGGGTGAAGGTGTTGCGCTCCTTGTCGTAGCCCTTCTCACACACGTCCCGGTGGATCGCGTCCCGCAGGTCGCGCCACCGCTCGAGCGGCCCGTCCACCTCGCCGGACTCGATCAGCTTCACGGTGCGGTCCACCGCCACCCAGGCCATCACCTTGGAGTGGGTGAAGTGCCGGCGTGGGCCGCGCACCTCCCAGATGCCCTCGTCGGGCTCGTCCCAGTGCTCCTCCAGGTAGCGGATGAGCTTCAGCTGGAGGACGTTGGCGTGATCGTTGCGCGCCAGGCCCGTCATGTGCGCCAGGTGCAGCGCCTCCGTCACCTCGCCGTACACGTCGAGCTGGAGCTGGCCGGCCGCGCCGTTGCCCACCCGGACCGGCTGCGAGTTCTCGTAGCCGGGCAGCCAGCTCAGCTCCGCCTCGGCCAGCTCGCGCTCGCCGGTGATGCTGTACATGATCTGGAGGTTCTCCGGGTCGCCGGCGACCGCGCGCAGCAGCCACTCGCGCCAGGCCCTGGCCTCCTCGTGGTAGCCGGTGCGCAGCAGCGAGGAGAGGGTGATGGCCGCGTCCCGCAGCCACGTGAAGCGGTAGTCCCAGTTGCGGGAGCCGCCGATCTCCTCGGGCAGCGAGGTGGTGGGGGCCGCCACGATGCCGCCGGTGGGCGCGTAGGTCAGCGCCTTGAGGGTGATCAGCGAGCGGACCACGGCCTCCCGGTAGGGGCCGTGGTAGGTGCACTGGGCGACCCAGTCGCGCCAGTACTCCTCGGTGGTCGCCAGCGCCGCCTCCGGCTGCGGCACCGGCGGCGGCTGCTTGTGCGAGGGCTGCCAGCTGATGGTGAACGCCACCCGGTCGCCCTGCGCCACCGTGAAGTCGGAGTAGGTGGTGAGGTTCTTGCCGTAGGTGTCGGCGGTGGTGTCGAGCCAGACGGAGTCGGGCCCGGCCACGGCGACGGTGCGGTCGTCCACCTTGTGCACCCACGGCACGACCCAGCCGTAGGAGAACCGCATCCGCAGCGCGGACCGCATCGGCACCCGGCCGCTGACCCCCTCCACGATCCGCACCAGCTGCGGCGGGTCCTCGCCGCGCGGCGGCATGAAGTCGATCACCCGGACCGTGCCGCGCGGCGTGTCCCACTCCGACTCCAGCACCAGGGAGTCCCCCCGGTACCGCCGGCGGCTGGCCGGCGGCGGCGGCGCGTCCTTGCCGTGCGCCGGCCCGATCCGCCAGAAGCCGTGCTCCTCCGTCCCGAGGAGCGCGGCGAAGACGGCATGGGAGTCGAAACGGGGCAGACACATCCAGTCCGCCGAGCCGTCCCGGCAGATGAGCGCGGCGGTCTGCATGTCCCCGATGAGTGCGTAATCCTCGATGCGCCCGGCCACTAGCGTCTCCAGTCGAACAGTGCTCCGCCCCCCGTGGGACGTGCGGCTTTACGTCGCCCATTCGAGCGTCCGAGCAGAATACGACGTGCCCAGGGGGTCCGCGCGACGGTTGGCGGAAACGTGTGGTCCACCGGCGACCCTTGAGGGGGTTGCGTCTCAAATGTCGAGATCTCCCCTCGGGCGGCACGCGCGCGCTGCCCCGGGTTTAACCCACTGATACCCTGGTAGCCCGTGGAGCGGAGGGCTGCGAAACCCCCGAACCCCAGCGACGGCACCCCGGCTCGGACCGGCAGCCGTCAGGCATCCGACCTCGCGACCCACGGGAGCCCCCCTTTGGCCATGCCGCCCATCAGTACGACGACCAAGCACATCTTCGTCACCGGCGGGGTCGCCTCCTCGCTCGGCAAGGGGCTCACCGCGTCCAGTCTCGGAGCCCTCCTCAAGGCACGTGGCCTGCGCGTCACGATGCAGAAGCTCGACCCCTACCTCAACGTCGACCCCGGCACCATGAACCCGTTCCAGCACGGTGAGGTGTTCGTCACCAACGACGGCGCCGAGACCGACCTGGACATCGGCCACTACGAGCGCTTCCTCGACGTCGACCTCGACGGCAGCGCCAACGTCACCACCGGCCAGATCTACTCCACCGTGATCGCCAAGGAGCGGCGCGGCGAGTACCTGGGCGACACCGTGCAGGTCATCCCGCACATCACCAACGAGATCAAGCACCGCATCCGCCGGATGGCCACCGACGACGTCGACGTCGTGATCACCGAGGTCGGCGGCACCGTCGGCGACATCGAGTCGCTGCCCTTCCTGGAGGCCGTCCGCCAGGTGCGCCACGAGGTCGGCCGGGACAACGTCTTCGTCGTCCACATCTCCCTGCTGCCCTACATCGGCCCCTCCGGCGAGCTCAAGACCAAGCCCACCCAGCACTCCGTCGCCGCGCTGCGCAACATCGGCATCCAGCCCGACGCCATCGTGCTGCGCGCCGACCGGGACGTGCCCACCGCCATCAAGCGCAAGATCTCCCTGATGTGCGACGTCGACGAGGCCGCCGTGGTGGCCTGCGTCGACGCCAAGTCGATCTACGACATCCCCAAGGTGCTGCACGGCGAGGGCCTGGACGCCTACGTGGTGCGCCGCCTCGACCTGCCGTTCCGGGACGTCGACTGGACCCAGTGGGACGACCTGCTGCGCCGCGTCCACCGCCCGGAGCACGACGTCACCGTCGCGCTGGTCGGCAAGTACATCGACCTGCCCGACGCCTACCTGTCGGTCACCGAGGCGCTGCGCGCCGGCGGCTTCGCCAACAACGCGCGGGTCCGCATCAAGTGGGTCACCTCAGACGACTGCCGCACCCCGGGCGGCGCCGCCGAGCAGCTCGGCGACGTCGACGCGATCTGCGTGCCCGGCGGCTTCGGCGACCGCGGTGTGGAGGGCAAGATCGCCGCCATCACCTACGCCAGGGAGCACGGCGTCCCGCTGCTCGGCCTCTGTCTCGGCCTGCAGTGCATCGTGATCGAGGCCGCCCGCAACCTGGCCGGCATCGAGGACGCGGGCTCCACCGAGTTCGACCAGGGCTGCCCCAACCCGGTGATCTCCACCATGGAGGAGCAGCTGGACATCGTCGCCGGCGAGGGCGACATGGGCGGCACGATGCGGCTCGGCCTCTACCCGGCGCGGCTGGCCGAGGGCTCCATCGTCCGCGAGGTCTACGGCGGCGAGGCGTACGTCGAGGAGCGGCACCGCCACCGCTACGAGGTCAACAACGCCTACCGCGGCGAGCTGGAGAAGAAGGCGGGGCTCGTCTTCTCCGGCACCTCGCCCGACAACAAGCTGGTCGAGTACGTGGAGTACCCGCGGGAGGTCCACCCCTACCTGGTCGCCACCCAGGCCCACCCGGAGCTCCGCTCCCGGCCCACCCGGCCGCACCCGCTGTTCGCCGGCCTGATCAGGGCCGCCGTGCGCGGCTCCGCCGCCCCGGTGGCGGGCGCGGTGGAGCGGTCCGCCGGCGCGGGCGAGCTGGCGGCGCCGCGCGGTGGGGGACACTGACGGCCATGACGCAGCAGTCGCACGACCTCCTCGCCGACACCCCCGCCCACTGGTCCGTCACCACCACGAGCACGCCGTTCACCGGCAACAAGACCAGCGTCCGCGCCGACGAGGTGGTCATGCCGGACGGCGGCACGGCCCGCCGCGACTACCAGGTGCACCCCGGCTCCGTGGCGGTGCTCGCGCTGGACGAGCGGGACCGGGTCACCGTCATCGAGCAGTACCGGCACCCGGTCCGCCACAAGCTCTGGGAGATCCCGGCCGGGCTGCTCGACGTCCCGGGCGAGAACCCGCTGCACGCCGCCCAGCGCGAGCTGTACGAGGAGGCGCACGTCAAGGCGGAGGACTGGCGGGTCCTGATCGACCTGTACACCTCGCCCGGCGGCTCCGACGAGGCCGTCCGCGTCTTCCTCGCCCGCGACCTCTCGGTGGCCCAGGGCGAGCGGTTCGCGGTCTCCGAGGAGGAGGCCGACATGCGCCACGCCCAGGTGCCGCTCGACGAGCTGGCGCGTGGCCTGCTCGCCGGCCGGCTGCACAACACCTGCCTGGCCACCGGGGTGCTCGCCGTGCTGGCCGCCCGCGCCGGGGACGGTCTCGACGCGCTCCGGCCGGCCGAGGCCCCCTGGCCGGCCCGTCCGTTCACGTTCTGACACGGCGGCGGGGCACGGCCGGACGGGCACGCCTCGGCGTCGGTAGACGTGTCATGCCCCGGCCCGCCGGGGCGTGACATACGCTCGCCCCGTGACGGACGTGACGCAACAGACGGTCACCGACCTGACCGGGGCAGCGGAGTTCCTCGGCCGCCGGCGCGAACTCTCGGCGCTGCGCTCGGACATCGCGCGCGCCGGCCTCGACACCCTCGCGGGGCGCCCGGCGCCGCGCTCCCGGGTGCTGCTGGTCGCCGGCCGACCCGGCACCGGGCGCACCGCGCTCGCCGAGTACTTCGCCGCGAGACTGCTCGACTCCGGCGACTACCCCGACGGCCTGCTGCGGGCCGGGCTCACCGAGCCGGGCGGCGCTCCGGTCCCGGTGACCAGGGTCGCAAGCGACCTCCTCGAGGCGCTGGGCGTCCCGGTCGTGCCGGGCGCCGACGAGGAGGACGCGACCGCCGCCCTGCGCGAGGCGCTGACCGGCCGCCGGGCCGTCCTGCTGCTCGACGACGTGGACGACGCCGAACCGCTGGCCGACCTGATCCCCGACGACCGGCACTGCCTGGTGCTCGCCGTGGCCCGTGGCCCGCTCGTCGGCGTACCCGACGTACGGCCCTGCACCGTCGGCGGGCTGGACCGGAACACCGCCGTCCGGCTCCTCGTCAGGGGCGCCGGCGACATCCGGGTCACCGTCGACCCGAGCGCGGCCGACCGGCTCGCGGAGCTGTGCGGGGACCTGCCGGCCGCGCTCCGGCTGGCCGCCGGCTGGCTGGCGGCCCACCCGGAAACCGCCGTGGCCGAGGCCGTCCGCCGGCTCGTCGAGACCCCCGACCCGGTCGGTGAGGACGGCGCCCCCCGGGACGCCGTCGACGCCGCCGAGGCGCCGCTCAGCCGGGCGTTCGCGCTGGCCCACAGCGCCCTGCCGGCGGCCACCGCCCGGATGCTGCGGCTGCTCGCGCTCGCCCCGGCCGGGCTGGTCGACGCGCACACCGCCGCCGCGCTCGTCGGCTGCCCCGTCCCCACCGCCCGCGCCACGCTCGCCGAGCTGACGGGCTTCGGGATGCTGCGCTCCGTCGTGGCGGAGACCGGCTCGGGCGACCCCGACCAGTACCGGGTGCCCGGCTGCCTGGCCCCCAGGATCGGCGCGCTGCTCGACACCCTGGAGCGGCCGGGCGAGGCGCTGCTGGCCAGGGCCAGGATGCTGGAGCGGATCGTCACCCGACTGCGCGCCTGCCAGGCCGTCGCCGAGCCTCCCCCAGCTAACGCTGGGAGGGACCCCCAGGGCAGCCCGGCCAGGGAGTGGCTGGCCGGGCTGCCCGCGGCACTGCGGTTCGAGACCCCGCAGGACGCGGCCCACTGGTTCGCGACCCGCCGCCCGATGCTGCTCGCGGCCGCCAGGACGGCCGCCGCCGGTGGCGAGCTCGACACCCTGGCCAGGCGTCTCTTCGCCACCCTCAGCCGGGTGCTGATCGCCCAGCTGCCGCCCGCCCCGGCCAGGGCCGAGGTCTACCGGCTGCACGAACTCGCCCTGTCCGTCGCCGAACGCCGGCGGCTGACCAGGGAACGCGCCGCCGCGCTGCTCAGCCTGGGCGACATGGACGCCGACGCCGGCCGCCCGCGCGCCGCGCTCGACCGCTACCGGGCCGCCTACGAGGTCGCCAGGAACGAGCGGGAGCCGGAGGACACGGACGCCGTCGGCCGGGCCCTGGAATCCATCGCCGACACCTACGCCGAGCTCGACGACTGGCAGCGCGCGGCCGACTGGTACGGCCGGGCCCTGCCGCTGAGCCAGACACGCGGCGACCTGGCCGGCACGGCCAGGCTGCACGGCCGGGTCGGCGCCGCCCTGATCCGCACCGGCGAGTGGACCGAGGCCCTGCGGGCCTGGCGGGCGGCGGCGGCCGCGCACCGCAGGCTCGGCGACGTGCCGGCCCAGGCCTGGGCGCTGGCGGAGGTCGCGCTCGCCCAGGAGCGCATGGGCCGGCCGGAGGACGCCCTGCGCACCGGCTCCGACGCCCTGCGCCTCGCCGAGCGCACCGCCGGCGTCGAGCTGCAGGCCGAGCTGCGGCTGCGGCTCGCCGACTGTGCCGAACAGCTCGGCCGCGGCGAGGCCGCCGCCGCGCACCGGGCCGCGGCCGACCGGCTGCGCGCCGAGGCCACCGGCGGGACAGGGGGCGACAGGGCGAGGCGGGAGCCCGAGGCCCCGGAGCGGACCATCACCCCACCGCCCGCTCCCACATTGGAAACGCAGACACCTGCGGCCAATGATTAACGCATTGCAAGGCTAGACAAGCGGGATTCCTTACTTACACTGGTCGAGACAGGTGTCCGTCGCGTGCAAGGACCGTGATCGACGTGAAGGTCGGCATTCCCACCGAGGTCAAGAACAACGAGTTCCGAGTCGCCATCACCCCGTCCGGGGTCCACGAGCTCGTCGCCGGCGGACACCAGGTCCTCGTCCAGCGCGGGGCCGGGCTCGGATCCGCCATCCCCGACGAGGAGTTCGCCGCCGCCGGGGCCACCGTCGTCCCCGAGGCGGACGAGGTGTGGGCCCACGCCGACCTGCTCCTGAAGGTCAAGGAGCCGGTCGCGGAGGAGTACCACCGGCTGCGCAAGGACCAGACGCTCTTCACCTACCTGCACCTCGCCGCCTCCCGGGACTGCGTGGACGCGCTGCTGGAGGCGGGCACCACCGCCATCGCCTACGAGACCGTGGAGACCACGGGCCCGACCGGCCGCGCCCTGCCGCTGCTCGCGCCGATGTCCGAGGTCGCGGGCCGGATCGCCCCCCAGGTCGGCGCCTACCACCTGATGCGCTCGGCCGGCGGCCGGGGCGTGCTGCCCGGCGGCGTCCCCGGCACGCCGCCCGCCGGCGCCGTGGTCATCGGCGGCGGCGTCGCGGGCTGGCAGGCCACCCAGATCGCCGTCGGCATGGGCTTCCAGGTCACCCTGCTCGACAAGGACGTCAGCAAACTCCGCGAGGCGGACCGGCTGTTCGGCACCCGGGTGCGCACCGTCGTGGCCAACGCCTACGAGGTCGAGCGCGCCGTGCTCGCCGCCGACCTGGTGATCGGTGCCGTGCTCGTGCCCGGAGCGCGGGCGCCGAAGCTGGTGACGGGCGAGCTGGTCTCACGGATGCGGCCGGGAAGTGTCCTTGTCGACATCGCGATCGACCAGGGCGGTTGCTTCGAGGACTCCCACCCCACCACCCACGCCGAACCGACGTTCCGCGTCCACGACTCGCTCTTCTACTGCGTGGCCAACATGCCCGGCGCCGTGCCCGCGACCTCCACCGCGGCGCTGACCAACGCCACCCTGCCCTACGTCGTCGAACTGGCCGATCACGGCTGGCGCGAGGCGCTGCGGCGCGACCCCGCGCTCGTGCCCGGGCTCAACGTCCATGACGGACAGGTGATCTCGGCACCCGTCGCCGAGGCACACGGACTGCCGCACACCGAACCGCGCGCCGTCCTCGGGTGATTCATCGACCTAGCGGTCAACTCCCGCCGTCAACATCGGGAATGTCACACGCCGTGTCCCGACACGCCGCCCGGACGACCGGGCGGCGCCCGAGTCGGCAACTCGTGACGCACGGTCAACTCGTCTGCTAGATAGCGCTTTAACCGTTTCGTGGGCAGGGGAAACGTCCCGCTGGTGAGGCTTGTGCCCTTGACAAGAGATTGTTCGACGGCCGACACATCCGTGCCGGTCCGGCGGATTGTGTTGCTGTGAACCACCGACACGCCATAGAGTCGCCAATCGTCGGCATGGTGCAACGCTGACTCTGTCTAGAAGTTTCCTGGTCCCCAAGGAGGTAAGACGACTTGTGAATGAGTCGACAATTACTCCCCGGGGAGGACAACCAGGGGTCCCGGAGCGGCATCAGGGCACCGGGGATCTGACGGGCCTGGGCTCCGTCGCTGTCCGTACCCACGCAACCCACCAGAGCCAACCGAGCATGACAGCGCATCAGAGCACGGAAGCAAACGCGACGGGCGGCGACGCCGACCGTTTCCCCGACTACGACGATCTCCCGGACGGGCAGTTCTACGACCCGGACGCGGAGTACGAGCCCGACCCCGAGTACGCGGCCACCATCGCCCCGGACGCGGCCAGGCAGCGGCGCGAGCGGATCGGCCCGACCGGCCGCCCGTTGCCGTACTTCCCGATCCCGGGGCCGCTCGTGGAGCGCGGCCCGGCGCAGATCATCGCCATGTGCAACCAGAAGGGCGGGGTCGGCAAGACGACCTCGACCATCAACCTGGGTGCCGCGCTCGCCGAGTACGGCCGCCGGGTCCTGCTGGTCGACTTCGACCCGCAGGGCGCCCTCTCGGTCGGCCTCGGCGTGAACCCGATGGAGCTCGACCTCACCATCTACAACCTGCTGATGGAGCGGGGCATGGCCCCCGACGAGGTGCTGCTCAAGACCGCGGTCGCCGGCATGGACCTGCTGCCGAGCAACATCGACCTGTCGGCCGCCGAGGTGCAGCTGGTCAGCGAGGTGGCCCGGGAGTCCACGCTCCAGCGGGCGCTCCAACCGATGCTGAACGACTACGACTTCGTCATCATCGACTGCCAGCCCTCGCTCGGCCTGCTCACCGTGAACGCGCTCACCGCGGCGCACAAGGTGATCGTGCCGCTGGAGTGCGAGTTCTTCGCGCTGCGCGGGGTCGCGCTGCTGACCGAGACCATCGAGAAGGTCCAGGAGCGGCTCAACCCGAACCTGCGCCTGGACGGCATCCTGGCCACCATGTACGACTCCCGCACGGTCCACAGCCGGGAGGTCCTGGCCCGGGTGGTCGAGGCGTTCGACGACAACGTGTACCACACGGTCATCGGGCGCACGGTCCGCTTCCCGGAGACCACGGTCGCCGGCGAGCCGATCACCACCTACGCGTCCAACTCCGTTGGCGCGGCCGCGTATCGCCAGCTCGCCAGGGAGGTGCTCGCCCGGTGCCACGCCGAGTGAGCCTCCCGGCGGCCGACGAACTGTTCCGTAGCACCGGCGGGGCCGCCGTACAGCCCTCGACGCCCCCGAGCCCGAACCCGTCGCACGAGCCGGCGGGCAGCACCAAGGAGGAACCGGCGCCGACGCCTCGCCTGCCGGCGCCGGCGGGTGAACCACCCCGGCCGGCGGCCGAGGCGGGCGCCGGCGACGAGCCGGCACCGGCGTCCTCGTCGGCCGGCCCGGCCGACGAGGCCCGCGGCCGGCGGATCGCCCGCGAGGCGCGGGCGGGCGGCGAGCGTACGCTGCCGGCCCAGCAGCAGCGCGAGGCGACGGGGGGCCGGCCGGCCCCCGCCGCCGCACCGAGGCGCGGGCGGGCCGCGCGCCGGCCGAGCGGGCGGGAACGCCACGACGAGAAGATCACGGTCTACGTCTCGGCCGAGGAACTCATGGACCTCGAACACGCCAGGCTCGTGCTCAGGGGCGAACACGGCCTCGCGGTCGACCGCGGCCGCATCGTCCGGGAGGCCGTGGCGGTGGTCCTCGCCGACCTGGAGTCCCGCGGCGAGGCCAGCATCCTCGTCCGCCGCCTGCGGGGTCGCTAGCCGCGAGGCGAGGGCGCCTGCGGCTCCGCTGGACCGCGAGAGCGCCTGCGGCGCTGCTGGGCCGCGAAGCGGGGCGAACCGGTCCGGACGACGCGGGAGTGCCACGACCGCGTTCGCGGACCGCGGGAGTAGTCTGCCCCGCGATGACGCCTCCTCCGCCGCCGCAACCACCGCGCCAGCGCCGCCAGCTGGGTCGCGGCCCAGGCGCGCCGGCGAACGACCGCGAGCCGGAGGAACCCCCCACGACGTCCGCTGACGCGGACCCGCCACCAGCCGGCCCCGCCGCCGGCGCCGGTGAGGATGGGCCTGCCGGCCTCCGGCCGCAGACCGGAGCGGAGCCTGGTCACGAGGTCGCCGACGAGCAGGCCGCGACCAGCGGCGGCCTGCCACCGGTGGGCGACGTCGCCACCCGGCCCGGCCTTCGGCCGGAAGCGGGAGCGGCCCGCACCGACCCGGTCGGTGGCGCGGGTGCGCCGCCGGCCGGCTCCGGCCCGGCCAGCGCAGCGTCCTCCGTCAAGGACGACGGCCGGTTCAAGGTGGTCCTGGAGAACTTCGAGGGGCCGTTCGACCTGCTGTTGCAGCTCATCTCGCGGCACAAGCTCGATGTCACCGAGGTCGCGCTCTCCCGCGTCACCGACGAGTTCATGGCGTACATCAGGGCCATGGGTCCCGACTGGGACCTCGACCAGACCACCGAGTTCCTCGTCGTCGCCGCCACCCTGCTCGACCTCAAGGCGGCCCGGCTGCTGCCGGCCGCCGAGGTCGAGGACGAGGCGGACCTGGCGCTGCTGGAGGCCCGGGACCTGCTCTTCGCGCGGCTGCTCCAGTACCGCGCCTTCAAGCGGGTCGCCGACATCTTCGCCGAGCGGCTCGCCGCCGAGGCGCTGCGGCACCCCCGCACCGTCGGGCTCGAACCGCACCACGCCGAGCTGCTGCCGGACGTCGTCATCCGCATCGGCCCCGAGGGCTTCGCCAGGCTCGCCGTGAAGGCCATGCAGCCCAAGCCGAGGCCGCAGGTCTACGTCGACCACATCCACGCCCCCCTGGTCAGCGTCCGCGAGCAGGCCGAGGTGGTGATCGACAGGCTGCGTCAGCTCGGTCGGGCCAGCTTCGGCGAGCTGGTGGCGGACGCCCCCGACACCCTCACCGTCGTCGCCCGCTTCCTCGCCCTCCTGGAGCTCTACCGGGAGCGGGCCGTCACCCTCGACCAGGAGGAGGCGCTCGGCACGCTGGTCGTCGCCTGGAGCGGCGGGGTGCCCGACCGCCCGTTGGTCACCGACGAGTTCGACCAGGAGTCCACGCCGCGGGACGGGAAGGAGAGGCCGTGAGCCAGGAGCAGCTGGAGCAGGAACACGAGCCGGCGCCCGAGCTGGAGCTGAAGCCGTCGCTGGAGGCCGTGCTGATGGTCGTCGACGAGCCGGCCACCGAGGAGCACCTCGCCAAGGTCCTCGGCCACCCCCGGCGCGCCGTCGCCGCCGCGCTGCGCGAGCTGGCGGACGAGTACGTGGCCCAGGGCCGCGGCTTCGAGCTGCGGCTGGTCGCCGGCGGCTGGCGGTTCTACACGCGTCCGCGCTACGCCGAGGCCGTCGAGCGCTTCGTGCTCGACGGCCAGCACGCCCGGCTGACCCAGGCCGCGCTCGAGACGCTGGCCGTCGTCGCCTACCGGCAGCCGGTCAGCCGTTCCCGGGTCTCCGCCATCCGCGGCGTCAACTGCGACGGCGTCATGCGCACCCTGCTCCAGCGCGGTCTGGTGGCCGAGGCGGGCAGCGAACCCGAAACAGGTGCGATCCTGTATGTGACGACGCACTACTTCCTGGAGCGGATGGGGCTGCGCGGCCTGGACGAACTGCCGGAGCTCGCCCCCTTCCTCCCCGAGGCCGAACAGGTCGAGGGCGAGAGCCAGGAGGCGATGGCGTCGCTCACCATGGACGTAGACGCTCCCACCGACCTCCCTACGGAACACTGATGCGAAGCAGCGGCAGTAACAGCAACCGGAACTACCGGGGCGCGGGCAACAGCCGCGACGACCGGCAGCGGCGCGCGGGCCGCCCCCGCCCCGAGGAGCGCCGTTACGGCCAGGGCGGCGGCCCGGGCGGCGGGGCCAAGAAGAAGCGGAGCGCGCCGGCCCGCTCCCGCGAGTACGACGCCCAGCTCGAGGAGCGCAACCGCGCGCGGCACGACAAGCCGGCCGTGCGGCTGCCCAAGACCTTCGGCGAGGCGGAGGGCGAGCGGCTGCAGAAGGTGCTGGCCAGGGCCGGCCTCGGCTCCCGGCGCTCCTGCGAGGAGCTGATCGACCAGGGCAGGGTCGAGGTCAACGGCCAGGTCGTGCTCTCCCAGGGCCGCCGCGTCGACCCCGACAAGGACGAGATCAAGGTGGACGGGCTGACCGTGGCCACCCAGTCCCACCTGTTCTTCGCGCTCAACAAGCCGGCCGGCGTCGTCTCCTCCATGGAGGACCCCGAGGGCAGGCAGTGCCTCGGCGACTACGTGCAGAACCGGGAGACCAGGCTCTTCCACGTCGGGCGCCTGGACACCGAGACCGAGGGCCTCATCCTGCTCACCAACCACGGCGAGCTGGCCCACCGGCTCACCCACCCCAGGTACGGCGTGACCAAGACCTACCTCGCGGCCATACAGGGGCCCATCCCGCGTGACCTCGGCAAGCGCCTCAAGGACGGGGTGCCGCTCGAGGACGGCTACGCCAGGGCGGACCACTTCCGCGTCGTGGAGAACGTCGGCAAGAACTACCTGGTCGAGGTCTCGCTCCACGAGGGCCGCAAGCACATCGTGCGCCGGATGCTCGCCGAGGTCGGTTTCCCGGTCGACAAGCTGGTGCGCACCGGATTCGGCCCCATCGTGCTCGGCGACCAGAAGTCGGGCTGGCTGCGTCGGATGTCCAACACCGAGGTCGGCCGGCTGATGAAGGAGGTCGGGCTGTAGGCCGGAAGGGGGCGGAAACCGGTGGGCGGCGGCGTCGCGCCGGGGCATACGCTGGGGGAATGCGCACCGCCCTCGTCATCGGCACCGGACTGATCGGCACCTCCATCGCCCTGGCGCTCACCGCGCGCGGCGTGCGGGTGTACCTGGCCGACCAGGACCCGGACCAGCCGAGGACGGCGGCCGCGCTCGGCGCCGGCACCGACGGTCCCCCCGAGGGCCAGGTCGAGCTGGCCGTGGTGGCCGTCCCGCCGGCGCGCATCGCCGCCACGCTGGCCGAGCTCCAGCGGAGCGGCGCCGCCCGCGCCTACGTGGACGTCGGCAGCGTCAAGGGCGGCCCGGGCCGCGACCTCCTGGCGCTCGGCGGCGACCCGCGCAGCTACCTCGGCACCCACCCCATGGCCGGCAAGGAGCGCTCCGGGCCGCTGGCCGCGTCGGCCGACCTGTTCGAGGGCCGGCCCTGGGTGCTCACCCCGACCCCGGAGACCGACACCGAGGTGCTGAACCTGGCGCTGGAGCTGGCGTCGCTGTGCCGCGCCGTGCCGGTGGTGATGGACGCCGACGCCCACGACCGGGCCGTCGCCCTCGTCTCGCACACCCCGCAGCTGGTCTCCAGCCTGGTCGCCGCCCGCCTGGAGAGCGCCGAGGAGTCCGCCGTCCGGCTCTGCGGGCAGGGCATCAGGGACGTCACCAGGATCGCCGCCTCCGAGCCGCACATGTGGCTCGACATCCTCGCCGCCAACCCGGGCCCGGTGGCCGACGTGCTCACCGAGATCGCCGCCGACCTGGACGAGGCCGTGCGCGCCCTGCGGGCCCTGGAGTCCGCCGACGAGGCCAAGCGCGCCGCCGGCGTCGCCGGCGTCGAGGCGGTGCTGCGGCGCGGGAACGCGGGGCGGGAGCGGGTGCCGGGCAAGCACGGCGCCGCGCCCACGGCGTATGAGACCGTGGCCGTCCACATCAGCGACCGCCCCGGCGAGCTGGCCAGGATCTTCGCCGACGCCGGCCGGGCCGGCGTCAACATCGAGGACGTCCGCATCGAGCACGCCACGGGGCAGCAGGCCGGCCTCGTGGAGCTGATGGTGGTGCCGGAGGCCGCCCCGGGACTGATCGCCGCGCTGCGCGAGCGCGGCTGGTCGATCCGGGGCTGACCGGCGCCCGCCGGGGCGCGCCCACCAGCGGTGGGGCGGCGGCCGCGTGCGGGGCACCTCGGGCGGGCCGGTACCCTTCTCCACCGGGGGCCCGCGACCGGCGGGAACGCTTCCGGACCGCCTCCGGCCTCCGCCCCTCGCGCCCAGCCGCTCGCGGGGACCGCTCTTCGCCCGCTCCAGAAAGGTGCGCACCACCGTGACTGCAACCCCCGTCATCGTCGCCATCGATGGCCCCGCCGGCACGGGCAAGTCCAGCACCTCCAAGGCCGTGGCCAGCCGCCTGGGCCTCGGCTTCCTGGACACCGGCGCGCAGTACCGGGCCATGACCTGGTGGATGCTCGCCCACGGCGTCGACGTCAACGACCCGGCCAAGGTGGCGGCGGCCGCCGGCGAGCCGGACATCGTCTCCGGCACCGACCCGCTCGGCCCCACCATCACCGTCGACGGCGAGGACGTCTCGGGGCCCATCAGGAGCCAGGAGGTCAGCGCCGCCGTCAGCGCCGTCAGCGCGGTGCCCGAGGTGCGCGCGGTGATCACCGCCCTGCAGCGGTCCATCGCCGCCGCCGCGCCGACCGGAATCGTCGCCGAGGGCCGCGACATCGGCACCACCGTCCTCCCCGACGCCGACGTCAAGATCTTCCTGACCGCCTCGCCCGAGGTCAGGGCCGCCCGCCGCAGCGCCGAGCTCAAGGGCAAGGACGCGGCGGGCCTGGCCGCCACCCAGGCGGCGCTGCTCAAGCGGGACGCCGCCGACTCGGCGCGCAAGGCGTCCCCGCTGGCCAAGGCGGCCGACGCCATCGAGGTGGACACCTCCGAGCTGACCCTGGAGCAGGTCATCCAGTGCGTGGTCACCCTGATCGAGGAGCGCAGGCGCCGGTGAGCGCGCCCGGCACCCCCGCGGGTGAGCGCGGCGCCCGGGGCGCGGCGGTGGGCCGCCGGATCGCGATCGGCGTGGTCCACGGCGGCTGGCGCCCGCGCGCGCTCGGCACCTGGCGGGTGCCGTCAGCGGGTCCGGTGATCCTCGCCGGCAACCACGCGCACAACGTCGACGGCCCGATGATCATGGGCACCTCGCCGCGCCCGGTGCGGTTCCTGGTCAAGCGGGAGGCCTTCGTCGGCCCGGTCGCCGGCTACCTCAGGGCCATCGGCCAGATCAGCGTGGACCGGCAGGGCACCGACCGGGCGGCCGTCGCCGAGGCGCTCGCCGTCCTCGACGCCGGCCAGGTGCTCGGCATCTTCCCCGAGGGCAGCAGGGGAGAGGGCGACTTCGCGGCGCTGCGCGCCGGCCTCGCCTACTTCGCGCTGCGCTCGGGCGCCCCGATCGTGCCGGTCGCCGTGCTCGGCAGCAACGAGGCACGCGGCCGGCTGGTCCCGGCGTTCCCCCCGCTGCGGCGGCGGATCGATGTCGTCTACGGCGACCCGTTCACGCCGGTCGCGCCCGGTGGGCGGCGCACCAGGGCCGCGCTCGACGACGCCACCCTGCGCATACAGGAGCGGCTGGCGGCCCATCTCAAGGAGGCCCGACGGCTCACCGGCCGTTAGGCGACACTGGTGTGATGGGCACGGCCCGTGGCACGGCCGGCCCACGACCGACGACGAGACTTCACGAGGACGTAACTCCATGACCGACCAGAACCACCCAGGCACCGCGGACCGGCACGGTGCGCTCGGCGACGCCGAGTACGCGGAGTTCATGGAGCTCGCCACCGGGGAGGGCTTCGACGCCGAGGAGATCGACGGCGAACTGGCGGCGGCCGGCAGCGGGCCGCTGCCCGTGCTCGCCGTCGTCGGCCGGCCGAACGTCGGCAAGTCGACCCTGGTGAACCGGATCATCGGTCGCCGCGAGGCCGTCGTCGAGGACAAGCCGGGCGTCACCAGGGACCGGGTCAGCTACGAGGCCGAGTGGGCGGGCCGCCGCTTCAAGGTCGTCGACACCGGCGGCTGGGAGCAGGACGTGCTCGGCATCCACGCCTCCGTGGCCGCCCAGGCCGAGTTCGCCATCGACGCGGCCGACGCCGTGGTCATGGTGGTGGACTCCAAGGTCGGCGCCACCGACACCGACGACGCCGTGGTCAAGCTGCTGCGCCGCTCGGGCAAGCCGGTGGTGCTCTGCGCCAACAAGGTCGACGGCCCCTCCCAGGAGGCCGAGGCCGCCTACCTGTGGAACCTGGGCATCGGCGAGCCCTTCCCGGTCTCCGCGCTGCACGGCCGCGGCACCGGCGACCTGCTGGACGCGGTGCTGCGGGTGATGCCCGAGGCCCCCGCGCAGACCTTCGGCGACACCATCGGCGGGCCGCGACGCGTCGCGCTGATCGGCAGGCCCAACGTGGGCAAGTCCTCGCTGCTGAACAAGGTGGCGGGGGAGGAGCGGGTGGTCGTCGACGAACTCGCCGGCACCACCCGGGACCCGGTCGACGAGCTGATCGAACTCGGCGGACAGACCTGGCGGTTCGTCGACACGGCCGGCATCAGGCGGCGCGTGCAGGACGGCGTCGACTACTACGCCTCGCTGCGGACGGCCGCCGCCCTGGAGAAGGCCGAGGTGGCCGTGGTGCTGATCGACGTCACCGAGCCGATCAGCGTCCAGGACACCCGCATCATCACCATGGCCGTGGAGGCCGGTCGCGCGCTGGTCATCGCCTACAACAAGTGGGACCTGCTGGAGGACGAGCGCCGCTTCTACCTGGAGCGCGAGATCGAGCAGGACCTGGTGCAGGTGCGGTGGGCCCCCCGGGTCAACGTCTCGGCGCGCACCGGCCGGCACATGGAGAAGCTGGTGCCGGCCATCGAGACGGCGCTGGCCAGCTGGGAGAGCCGGGTGCCGACCGGCAAGCTGAACGCCTTCCTCGGCGAGCTCGTCGCCGCCAACCCGCACCCGGTGCGGGGCGGCAAGCAGCCGCGGATCCTCTTCGGCACCCAGGCCGGCACCAGGCCGCCCCGGTTCGTGCTGTTCGCCTCCGGCTTCCTGGAGGCCGGCTACCGCCGCTACATCGAGCGGCGGCTGCGCGAGGAGTTCGGCTTCGAGGGCACCCCGGTGCACATCTCGGTGCGGGTGCGGGAGAAGCGCGGCGCGAAGAAGAAGTAGCGGTCCTGGCCGGTCGGTTACAGGCTCCCCGGCGGTAGCGCCGCCGGGGCCACCAACTGGGCCGGTGGGTATCCGTAGACGGGCGGCGCGAGTTCGTGGTGCCGCCCGTAGTCGCGCCAACCGCCGGACCCCGCACCGTGGATGGGCCGGATCGTGCTGAACCCGACGAACCGAAGCTCCTCCTCGCCCGTGCGGTCGCCGGGCAACGCCCGGAAGAGCCGGCGGTATTCGGCGCACAGCGAGTCGTAGATCGGGGTGGCCGAGCCGCCGTGCGACTGGTCGTAGGCCGACCGCATCCCGGGGATCGGGGTTGGACGGGCGTGCTGCGGTCGCGAGGCTTCATAAGTGTGCACGCCCCTCCAACGATCGACCCACCCACCGGATGCGGGCCAACCGGGCGTTATACCCTTTCGCGCCTGCCGGCGCCCGGTCCGAAGGGACCCGCGCCCGACGCGGCGCCGTACCGGTTCGGGATGGGGGTGGCCGGCGCGGGGGCCGGGCGCCGCACGGGCCTGGCGGCCCGTGACCGGCCTGGGGCGCGGCCTGTGGCCGCTCGGCCCCGAAGGGGCCTGTCCCCCGGCGCGGTCGTGAGGTGTTGCACGCGCTGGTGGCCCGCGTCGGTTGCGCCGGGGTGCGGCTTGCCGGCGCTCGGCTCGGCGGGGCCTGTCCCTTCGGCGCGGGTGCCGGTGCCGGTCCGTGTGCGCCGGGCACGAACGGGCCTGGCGGCCCTTTGCCGGCGCCCGGATCGGCGGGGCCTGCCCCTTCGGCGCGGTGCTGTGCCGGTCCGTGTGCACGACGCACGAACGGTCAGTGCCGGGTCGCGCCTGCCGGTGCCCGGCGCGGCGCTGACCGGTTCGGGGCGGGGTAGTCGGTGCCGTTCGTGAGGTGTTGCACGCGCCTGGTGCGTCGGGTTGCGGCTTGCCGGCGCGGGTCGCGGCCTGCCGCCGCCGCTCGGCCCCTGTGCACCGCGCACGCACGGCCCCTGCCGGGTCGCGCCTGCCGCCGCCGCTCGGCCCCGGAGGGGCCGGCGTTCCGTCTCGGTGCGCTGTGCGGCTGTGTGCCAGCCCCTGGCTGCGGGGCCTGGGCCCCGACGAGGGGGCGCCGGGGCGGAGCCCCGCACGGGGGCTCCGCGGGCCGGCTCGGTCGGCGCCTGCGGGAACCTTCGGGGCGGGCGCCGCCAGGCGCGTTACGTTCCGGCGAGTGGCATCGTGGCCGCGACGAGGAGGCCGCCGGCGGCGGCCTTTTCGAGGGCGTCGCGCAGCAGGTCCTCGCGGGGCTGCTGGCCGATGGAGCCGGAGGGGGCCGCGAAGACCACCACGGACTGGCGCTGGTTGGCGCTGGCGCGCCAGCCGTCCGTGACGGTGAGCGGCTGGTGGGCCTGCCACCAGGCCACCGGCTGGCCGCCGCTCTGCTGGCCCTGCAACACGGCGTGCAGCTGGCCCATCGCCAGCAGGACCGACCAACCCGGCAGCGTCGCCGGCTGGTTGGCGAGGTCGGTGACCGGCAGGAAGCCGGCCTCGATCAGCAGCGGCAGGAAGTCGTCGCCCGGCCCCTCGGTGCCGGGGCGGGCGATCGGGCCGGTGGGCTCGACGACGATCGCGGCGTGCAGCTCTTCGCCGATGAGGATCTGGCCGCAGGTGACGCCGAGCACCGCCTGGCCCGGCGCCGGCTTCAGCTCCGAGGCGGCCGGCGCTGCCGGGGACGGGCTCTCGCCGGTGATGGAGCGCACGGCGCCCCTCAGCTGCTCCTCGGAGACGGAGACCACCTGGGAGGGGATGCAGGAGGCGTGGGCGAAGGCGAGCACCGCCGTCTCGTCGCCCACGAAGAGCACCGTGCTGGTGCGCTCCTGCTCCGGGTTTCCCGGGGTGCGGCAGGAGGTGCAGTCGTAGCTGCTCGGCGCGTTCTCGCCGGCCAGCAGCCGTTCGGCTTCTTCGTCGCCGATCTCGGCGCGTACGTCGTCGCTGACGTCGAGCATGGGGGACACGGTCGCTCCTCAGTTCGAGCTGCGGAAGTCGTGGACGGGGGCCCTGAGCGCCCGGGGGCGTCAGTGCCCCGTGCACAACGGTGGGAGCGGCGTGGGGGTCACGCCCGGCGGGCGGGCAATCGTCCCATCGGAGGTGAAGCGTAGTGGGCACGACAAACGCCGGAGTTCACTCTCGTTCACCGGGTGTGTGAATTTCTGGTGCGCGGGAAATCGATCGGACGGCTCGGGAAAAGGGGCCGGCCAAATCGTTCGCGGCGAGTGGGGAACGGAAATTCGGTGGGGCCGGAAGGGGGGCGTTCATTCCCCGAGGGGTACGTTCGGCCGAACAGGTCCCGCCGGGCCGCGCTGTGACACAAGCGTGACAGTTCCTCGGTCCTGGCCTGACCTTCGGGGTGTCCCCGGGCCCCGGCAGGCCGTACGGTGGGCCGCATGGCACCTCTACCCCAGCAGCCCCGGACACCCGACGACGCCCCGGAGGAGTACGTGGGCCTCACGGCCGACGTGGCCGAGCGGCGGGCCAGGGACCGGGGATGGTCCACGGTGCGTCGGCTGCCGCCGGACGCCATCATCACCATGGAGTTCATGGCGGGCCGCCTCAACCTCGCCGTGCGCGACGGCGAGGTCGTCCGCTGCTGGAAGGGCTGAGCCTCAGCGGCTCCCGACCGGCCTGGCCGGCGGGTGGTCCGGGCGGCCGCCGGGGCGGGGGCGGTTCGGCGCGCGCAGCCTGAGCTTCGCGGGGTGCGCGCCCGCGCCCGACCGCGCCGCCACCCCGGAGCCCACGAGCGAGGCGGCCACCGGCTGCGGCGTGGCGTCGAGCTGGGGCGCGGTGTGCGCGTACCGGCCCGGGGTGCCGAACACCCGGTCCCGGACGGCGAGGAGCATGGCGTCGACGCGGTTGATCAGCGGCTCCCCCCAGGGCAGGGCCAGCAGGATCAACAGCCCGGCCGCCCAGCCGAGCAGCACGTCGCTCACCCAGTGCGTGCCGAGATAGACGGTGGTGGCGCCGACGCCGAGCGCGCAGAACGCGGCGATCACCGACAGGAGGCGGCGGGCGCGCGGGGTGGTGGCCAGATAGGCCAGGATCCCCCAGGTCACGACCGCGTTGGCGGTATGTCCCGAAGGAAATATATCGCCGGTCAGGAACATCTCGTTCGAGCCCATGGCGGTGGCGTAGTGGGGCCCCTCCCGGCCCATGCCCAGCTTGGCGGCGCCGACCGTGACGTTCAGCAGGAGCAGCGAGAGGGCCATCACCAGCAGCGGGCGCAGGGTGCGCGTCCGCCAGGAGCGCCAGCCGAGCCAGGCGGCGACCAGCGCCGCGGTGGGCCCGCGCTGCCCGAGCACGACGAAGTAGTCGAGGAAGGCGTGCATCTCCGGCCACTGCTTGTACGGCCGGAACAGCATCACCTGCCAGTCGAGGCGGACGAGCCAGGACGTGCTGAGCACCGCCGCCACGATGGCCACGTAGAAGCCCAGCGTGGCCCACAGGAGCGCCCCGCGCGTGCGGCTCATCACGGGAACCGGCATGCTCGGCGGCTGTGGCTCCTGTTCGAGGCGGGCTAGGAGTCGGTCGGTACGCACTTTTTCAAGATTACAGCCCGTGATAGCAGGCTTCCTGCCCGCCCCCGTCTTCGTAATGGCGATGTGATGTGCCGCCAGTCTTTTCACCTGCCCGGGCTCCCGTCGCACGACGAAATGGACGGGCCCCGGGAATTGACGCCGAGGTATTTCCGGGACGGTCGGCTCATCGTCTTTTCATGGCCGGTGAAGGGGAATTGCGCGCGGTCACCAGGTGAACGTGGGCGCGGACGGCGGCGGTTCGCTGACGCGTGCGGGCGCGTTCGATGGCCGGCGGGCGCCTGTCGTACGCTGTCTGCCCGTCCTGCCCTCCACACCGTGCCCGGTGCGCGCGCCACCGGGATTCCCCCGCGGTGACGAGGGGACGTCACGCGCGCCACAGGGAGGTGCGTTGATGTCCGAGACGCCCCTGCCCGGGTCCACGGTCCGAGAGCGCGACGGCGCGCTCGGCGGCCACCCCCGCCGCTGGACCGTCCTCGTCGTGCTCTGCGTCAGCCTGCTCGTGGTGGCGATAGACGCCACCGTGCTGCACGTGGCCGTGCCGGCCGTCAGCGAGGAGCTGCGCCCCGGTGGCATCGAACTGCTGTGGATCGTCGACGCCTACCCGCTGGTCTGCGCCTCCCTGCTGATCCTCTTCGGCACCCTCGGCGACCGGGCCGGCCGCCGCCGGGTGCTGCTGCTCGGCTACGCCTGCTTCGGCGTCGCCTCCGCCGTCGCCGCCTACGCGCCGAGCGCCGGCGTGCTGATCGGCGCCAGGGCGCTGCTGGGCGTCGGCGGAGCCATGATCATGCCGGCCACGCTGTCCATCCTGCGTCACGTCTTCCCCGACCGCAGGGAACGGGCCTTCGCCATCGGCGTCTGGAGCGCGGTGGCCGCGGTGGGCGCCGCGCTCGGCCCGCTGGTGGGCGGGCTGCTGCTCGAACACTTCTGGTGGGGCTCGGTCTTCCTCGTCAACATCCCGCTGATGGTCGTCTGCCTGCCGGTGGCCCGGGCACTGCTGCCCGAGTCGGCCGGCGACGGCTCGGGGCCCTGGGACGTGGCCGGGGCCCTGACGGCGGCGGTCGGCCTCTTCTCCGTGATCCTGGCGCTCAAGCGGATCGGCGCCGGCGACCTGTTCACGCCGGGCACGGCGCTGGCCGCCCTGGTGGGCGTGGCGCTGCTCACCCTCTTCGCCCGGCGCCAGCGCCGCGCGAGCCACCCGATCATCGACCTGACCGCGTTCGCCAGACCGGCCTTCGGCACCTCGGTGGGCTGCATCGTGCTCACCGTGCTCGCCCTGGTCGGCCTCGCGCTCGTCGCCGCCCAGTACCTGCAACTGGTGCTCGGCCTCTCGCCGTTGGAGACCGGCCTGCGGCTGCTGCCGCTGAGCCTGGCCGCCATCGCCGCCGGCCTCGTCGGCTCCCGGCTGCTGCACAGGGTCGGCCCCCGGCTGATGGTGGTGCTCGGCTTCTGCCTCACGGCGCTGGCCGTGCTGCTCCTCGTCGGCCTGGGCGAACAGGACCGCCCGGTGCTGATGACCCTCGGCTTCGTGCTGCTCGGCTTCGGCCTCGAGACCACGCTGTTCGCCGCCTACGAGTCCATGCTCAGCGACGCGCCGGCCGCCGAGGCGGGCAGCGCCGCGGCCGTCGGCGAGACCGCCTACCAGTTCGGCGCCGGCATCGGCATCGCGCTGCTCGGCAGCCTGATGAACGCCGTGTACGGCCCCGCGCTCCGCGGCCTCGCCGGCGTGAGCACGGCCGACGCCGAGGCGGCGGGCCACTCCCTCGGCGAGGCGTACACGGTGGCCGACCGGCTGGGCGGCGTCAGGGCCGAGGCCGTGCGGGACGCCGCCCGCGAGGCGTTCGTCCAGGGCATGCGGCTCACCCTGGTGGCCAGCGCGGCGCTGCTGCTGCTGGGCGCCGTGGCCGCCTGCCGGCTGCCACGCCGGCTCTGCGCGGCGGGACGCTCCGGCCTGCCGGCGCAGGGGCGGGAGGCCGACGGCAGGTCGCTCTTGCCCAGCGGGATCACCCGCCCCTAACGTCGGCGCGGTGACCGCTGACACCCCGCCACCGTTCGACCCGGTCGACCCGCTGGGCATCGACGAACTCCTCGACGAGGACGACCTGGCGGTGCGCGCCGCCGCCCGCGCCTGGGCGCGGGACCGGGTGCTGCCGCACATCGCCGAGTGGTACGAGCGCGGCGAGGTTCCGGACGTCCGCGAACTCGCCAGGGAACTCGGCGCGCTCGGCGCCCTCGGCATGTCCTTGTCGGGCTACGGCTGCGCCGGCGCATCGGCCGTCCAGTACGGCCTGGTCTGCCTGGAGTTGGAGGCCGCCGACTCCGGGATCCGCTCGCTGGTCTCCGTGCAGGGCTCCCTGGCGATGTACGCCATCCACCGCTACGGCTCCGAGGAGCAGCGCCGCCGCTGGCTGCCGGCGATGGCCAGCGGCGAGACCATCGGCTGCTTCGCGCTGACCGAGCCCGACCACGGCTCGAACCCGGCCGGGATGCGGACCCGCGCCGAGCGGGCCGGCGGCGACTGGCTGCTCACCGGCCGCAAGACATGGATCACCAACGGCTCGTTGGCCGACGTGGCCGTGGTCTGGGCCAGGACCGACGACGGCGTCCGCGGCTTCCTGGTGCCGGCCGGGACGCCGGGCTTCGCGGCCACCCCGATCCGTCACAAGGGCTCGCTGCGGGCCTCGGTGACCAGCGAACTCTCCCTCGACGGCGTCCGGTTGCCGGCCGACGCGGTGCTGCCCGAGGCGCGCGGCCTGCGCGCCCCGCTCGGCGCGCTGAGCCACGCCCGCTACGGCATCACCTGGGGCGCGCTCGGCGCCGCCCGCAGCTGCTTCGAGACGGCGCTGGAGTACGCGCGCGTGCGCGAGCAGTTCGGCCGCCCGATCGGCGGCTTCCAGCTCACCCAGGCGAAGCTCGCGGACATGGCGGTCGAGCTGCACAAGGGCCTGCTGCTCGCCCTCCACCTCGGCCGCCGCCTCGACGCCGGCCGGCTGCGACCCGAGCAGGTGAGCTTCGGCAAGCTGAACAACGTGCGCGAGGCGCTGGACATCTGCCGCACGGCCAGGACGATCCTGGGGGCGAACGGCATCTCCCTGGAGTACCCGGTGATGCGGCACATGGCCAACCTGGAGTCCGTGCTGACGTACGAGGGCACGAGCGAGATGCACCAACTCGTCATCGGCAAGGCGCTGACGGGCCTCGACGCGTTCCACTAGCCGTGGTGGCCGGACGGGTGGGTGGGGCAGGCGGCTTCGCCGCCGCCGCCGCGGCGGCGGCGAAGCCGCCTGGCCGCGGCGCTTCGCGCGGGGCGGCCTCGGGGCCATGGCCGTTGGCTGTCCTGGGCTGTTCCGCGGTGGAGCCGGCGGGCGTGGCCCGGCTGCCTGGCGGTGTCCGGACCCGGCGGTCCTGAGGGTCGGCCTGCGGCGGGCTTCGAGCCATGTCCGCTGGATGTCCTGGGCGTTCCGCGCCCGGGGGCGGCTGTGGCCGGGTGGCTGGCCGCGGCGCTTCGCGCCTGGGCGCGGTGGTGAGGGCGTGGCTGGCCGCTTGGCCGATGATCCGAGTTGGGGCTGGGTCGGGTGCGGCCGGCAGCCGGGCGGTTGGCCGCGGCGCTTCGCGCGCGGCGGGGTTCCGGCTCATGGCTGTTGGCTGTTCCGCGCCCGGGCTCGGCCCCCGGCCGGGGCCGGCCGCGGCGCTTCGCGCTTGGTGCGCTTCTGGACCATGTCCGTGGGGTGCCCTGGGCTGTTCCGCGCTGGGCGCGGCGTCCCGGCCGTCTGGCCGCCGGCAGGTGAGGGGTCGGGAGACGGCCTGGCGGCCCGCTCGGCCGGCCAGGCCCCCCGCCTCAGCTCTGGTTGAAGAAGCCGTCCTCCGAAGGGCGGCGGCGGCGCTCGTCGCTGACGATCTCGTATTCGGCGGGGGTCAACAGGAAGACCCGGTTGGCCACGCGCTCGATCGTGCCGCGCAGGCCGAACGTGAGGCCGGCCGCGAAGTCCACGACGCGCTTGGCGTCGGCGGAGTCGAGCACCGTCAGGTTGACCACGACCGGAATACCGTCGCGGAAGAGTTCACCGATGCGACGAGCGTCCCGGAAGCCGTCGGGGGTGATCGTCGCGATGCGCCCGCCCTGGTCGTGCGCGACCTCGGCGGCCACCCGGACCCGCGGGTCGGTGGTCCACGGCCCCGCGTCGTCGCCAGGCTCCGGCCCCTCGGCGTACTCGTCGTCGTAGTAACGCATCTCGCTGTCATCGACGAGGCCCAACCAGGCACTCGCCCTACGCACCGATCCCATGGACTCCTCCTTTCTCCTCTCGCGGCCCTCTACCCATCCGCATGCCTATCGTGGTCCATGATGCTGACAATGCGCCAAGGGGATAGCCAAAGGAATCGCGTTTCGTGACGGTTCTGGTGCATTCGACGCGCTCCGCCGGCAGCACGTTTGCAGTATCCGCCCGCTGACGCTGTGTGAGGTACTCCGGTCTCCGCCGAACGAGTGAGGCGGATGTGTCCGGGCTGGCCGAAAGGCGTTCTTTTCAACGGGGCCGCTGGTGAGGAGACTCTCGGCAGCGCTTGTCAGGAGCATGCCCCACAGCCGGCTCCTGGCCACGCCTCACGGGTCCGCCTACCCAACGGGCCCCGGATTCCTTACTGGAGGAAGTACAAGTGAGTTTGAAGCGCAGGAACCCCCACAGAGGCACGTCCCGACGGCTCCGGCTGATCGCCGCGTCCTCGGGTCTGCTGGCCGCCGCCGCGTTCGCCCTTCCGAACGCGGCCCAGGCCGAACCCGTCTCCACCTTCAGCGCGGCCCAGCTGACCTCGGCGAGCAACGCGGTGCTCGAGGCCGACGTGGCCGGCACCTCCTGGACCGTCGACAAGGCGACGAACCGCGTCGTCGTCACCGCCGACGAGTCCGTCACCGCCGCCGAGATCAACGAGATCAGGCAGAGCGCCGGGACTCTCAGCGGTGCCATCTCCATCGAGCGCACCGAGGGCACCCTCCAGCGCTACATCGCCGGCGGCGACGCCATCTACGCCTCCCTCGGCTGGCGCTGCTCGCTTGGCTTCAACGTCAACATCGGTGGCACGCCCTACGCCCTGACCGCCGGTCACTGCACCGACGGCAACCCGGGCTGGTACACCAACTCGGGCCTGTCCACCTCGATCGGCCCGACGGCCGGCAGCAGCTTCCCGGGCAACGACTACGGCATCATCCGGGTCAGCAACACCTCGCTGTCCCGGCCGAGCTCGGTCAACCTGTACAACGGGACCACGCGTGCCATCACCGGCGCGGCCAACGCCACCAACGGCCTCGCCGTGCAGCGCAGCGGCTCCACCACCGGCCTGCGCAGCGGCTCGGTCACCGGTCTCAACTACACCGTCAACTACGGCGGCGGCGACATCGTCTCCGGTCTGATCCGGACCAACGTGTGCGCCGAGCCCGGCGACAGCGGTGGCCCGCTGTTCTCCGGCAACACCGCCATCGGCCTGACCTCCGGCGGTAGCGGCAACTGCTCCTCCGGCGGCACGACGTACTTCCAGCCGGTCGTCGAGGCCCTGAACGCCTACGGCGCTTCCATCGGGTGATCCAGGCGCCGGCGGGCACCCGCCGGCGCTCACCGACCGCCCCCGCCCGGTCCCCCGGGCGGGGGCGGTCGTCTGTGTGCGCCCCGTGCCGGTGGCGCGCGACCGCCCGCACAACCCGGCCCGTCGGCCGGGTTGTTGACCGTCCGGCGGCCGTCCTGTGCCCTCCTGGGGGTTTCTGGGGTCCGGTGTGGCCCATCTCACGCGTGCACGACTCGAAATATCAACATCCCGGGAGGAGGTGGAGACATGAGGGTCGATTTTCAGACAGGTCTAGTCCTCGATCCGAGGTGACGCGCCGGCGCGAGACCGCTACGTGCGTGCGTACGAGCCGTCCCCGGTGGGGGTAGGGCTGTCGGTCTCCGGTGGCAAAGTGCGGAGTGTTGTGGATGGTTTACGCGCATTACGCCAGCCGGTGTGATCGTATGGCCGGGGCAAGATCTGAGCCTTGCGCCGGTCGACGCGGGCTGGGAATACTCGCCAGCACCGCTTGGCATGGACGGCGCGACCCCGACGGGGGTGGCCAGGTCTGTGCCCTCTCTCCGGAGCACGGTGCTCCAACCCCCACAGGAGGAAAAGAGCGTGACACACCGACGTACGTCCAACCGCCGCCTATGGGCCGCCTCAGCCGGAATCGTCGCCCTCGTCGCCGGAACGTTCGCTGTCGCACAGGCGAACGCGACCCCCACCGCTCCGGACGAGGCCATCCCCACCGTGCTGTCCTCCGTCGAGGCGGGCCAGCTCGCCTCGACCCTCGTCGGAACGCTCGACGACGCGGTCGCCGGCTCCTACTACGACGCCGAGGCGGGCACCCTGGTGGTGAACGTGGTGGACGAGTCGGCCAGGGCCGCGGTCGAGGACTCCGGCGCCGAGGCCCGGATGGTCAGCTACTCGCTCGACGAACTGGCCGAGGTGCGGTCGCAGGTCTCGGAGTTCGCCGTGCCGGGCACCGCCTGGACGGTCGACCCCGTCACCAACACCGTCAAGGTCACCGTCGACGGAACCGTCCAGGGCGAGGCCCGCGCGGCCGTCGAGGACTCCGTGGCCGCGCTCGGCGACGCCGCCACCTTCGAGACGGTCGCGGGTGAGTTCCAGCCCTTCGTCGCCGGCGGCGACGCGATCTTCTCCTCCGGCGCCCGCTGCTCCCTCGGCTTCAACGTGACCACGGCCGCCGGCACGCCCGGCTTCCTGACGGCCGGTCACTGCGGCGAGACCGGCAGCACCTGGTCGGACGAGGCCGGCGGCGCGACCGTCGGCACCATGACGGAGAGCGAGTTCCCCGGCTCCGACTTCGCGCTGGTCGAGTACGAGGGCGAGGTCGACGCGCCGAGCGAGGTCAACCTCTACGACGGCACGGCGCAGGAGATCACCGGCGCGGCCGAGGCCGTGGTCGGCCAACCGGTGCAGCGCAGCGGCAGCACCACCGGACTGCACGACGGCGTCGTCACGGCCGTCGACGTGTCGGTGAGCTACCCGCAGGGCACGGTCGAGGGCACGATCCAGACCACGGTCTGCGCCGAGCCGGGTGACAGCGGCGGCGCGCTGTTCGCCGACGGCGAGGCGGTCGGACTCACCTCGGGCGGCAGCGGCGACTGCACCTCCGGCGGCACGACGTTCTTCTACCCGGTGACGGACGCGCTGGCCGCGGTGGGAGCGACGCTCCCGTAAGGCGGTTTGGTTCGCCCCCGCCCACCCGCCCCTTCCCGGGGTGGGTGGGCGGCGTTTCGCTGCGTGTCGCTGCGCGCTGGGCGTG